>NZ_AJQE01000029.1 GCF_000261685.1 Bradyrhizobium genomosp. I (2014)
TGAACGCGCTGCTGCTGGCGCTTGCGGCGATCTCGTTGCTTGGCGTCACCGTCCTGGTGGTGCGCAACCGCAGCCGCGCCCAGCTGATCCTCTTTGTGCTGAGCGGAGTAACCGCGGTCTCAGCGTTGATCCTGGGCTTGCATCGGCTGTTGCCGGCGCTTGCTGCAGACGGGCCCCATGACCTCACGACGACCTTGGCCGGCTTCGGCCTCATGCTCAATCTGGCGGTCATGCAGCTCGCCGCTGAACGTGCCGAAACGCATCACTCGGTGCTTCGATCGGTCGCGATCGGCCTTTGCGGCCTGGTCGGAGCTTTGGTCAGCGCCGCCGCGATCTCTGGGTTTTCCGGAACGAACAGCGCGATCGCAGCGGCTTTTGGCGTTGTGCTGATGCTGCTGATCCTCGTCATCCGCAGACTGGACCTGTCACCATTGGCCGCGAGCGCATTGTCGGTGGCAGCCCTGATCGGCGCGGCGATCGTCCTGACTTTCCTCTTCGAGAAGAGCTCCGGACCGATCCTGATGCGGCTCGCCCCGGAGATGGGAGCCGAGACCAAGGCCGCCCTCGAGCACATGTTGGCCGACACACGCTGGTTCGGCGCTGGTGCCGGGACCTTTGCCACGGTGGGCAGGATCTATCTGAGCGACGCCGGAGCTGTCTTGACCGCGCCCTCGGCGGCCATGGCCGTCTTTGCGGGGATGGGATGGATTGGCCTGGCGGCCATGATAGCGGCGAGCCTGACCGCTTTGGCCCGCCTGTTCTTCGGCGCCCTGCAGCGCGGGCGCGACTCGTTCTTTCCCGCGGCGGCCGCGGCCTGTGTTCTGTTTGCTCTCGTCCAGAGCTTCGCAGGCGCAGGATTGCTGCGCCCGGCAGCATTCCTGTGCCTTTCGGTGATCGTGGGGCTGGGGCTGTCGCAGAGCGTCAGCCAGTCCTCACGATGAAGCCCGGCCTGTCTCAGACGGCGCGATCGCCGAGTGCGGCCCAGTAGTTCGGGTTCTTGGGCGATTGGATGCGGACCCAGCGATAGGATTTCTTCGACCAGGGCATGATGTGGCCGGAGAGATTGTCCAGCACGAGATCGCCTGAGAAGGTCCGGACCACGACCACGAGATGATGCTCGCCCCAGGTGGTCACGACCTCGCTCAGCAGTACAGAGCGCGCCGAAAAACCCCTGGCGATCAATTCGTGGCGTTTTGTCACGGCGTAGTCGTTGCAGTCGCCGCTCGCCGGATGCAGCAGCCATTTCTCGCCGCGCAGTCCTTCCAGATTGGCCTCGGGACGGATGGCGGCATTGACCTGCCGGTTGACCTCTTGCATCTGGGCCAGCCGCTGGGGTGTGAGCTTCAAGCGACCGCCCCTGAACACGATCTGCTGTGGCCGCGGCTTGCACTCGTCCTTGTACTTCAGGCAAAACAGCGTGAACGCCATCGGCGCCAGCGTCGGCTGGTCGAACTTGATGTACTGGATGGCACCGCGCAGCCCCAAGGGCGCGCCGACAAAGGCGGCTTCCGCGCTCTGCTGCGCCCCGACAGCAACAACAACAGCGGCCACGGCCGCCAGAAACTTCACAACTTTGCGCATGTCGCGCTCCCCGTTCTTGTTGGGGAGACGCTACGCGAGAGATCTTGAAATACGGCTCAAAGGCCGCGCGATCCTTTAATCAAAATGCGGGCCAATCGGTCGCAAACAATTAAGAATACCGATGTGTGACATGTTCTGCTAAGAGCGGTCACGACGTTCCGCTCGTGACGCTGGATGCGATTCGACCGACCCGATGGGCCTCTCCTCACGCTTTCGAAAGAAGATCAAGCCTCGGCTCCCCGACGGCGTTCGCGTCTATGCGATCGGCGACGTGCACGGCCGCGCCGATTTGCTTCAATCGCTGTTAACCGTCATCGACGCCGACCTTGCCCGCTCGGCCCCCGAACGCGCAATTCAGGTCTTTCTCGGAGACTATGTCGACCGCGGCCCGGACTCGCGCGCCGTCCTTGATCTCTTGATCGAACGCTCGAAATCGCACGAGACGGTTTGTCTGAAGGGCAACCACGAGGTCTTCCTGCTCGAGGTCCTCAAGGACCCCGCCCGCCTGCAGGAGTGGCGCCACTATGGCGGCCTCCTGACGCTGGTCTCCTACGGCATCACCCCGACCATGAATCCGTCCGCGGAGCAGCAGGTCGAACTGATCGCGGGATTGAAACGCGCGCTGCCGCCCGAGCACCTCGCTTTCCTGCAGCAATTGCCCTCGTCCTTCACCTGCGGCGACTTCTTCTTCGTCCATGCCGGCGTCAAGCCGGGCATCGCGCTCGATCGCCAAAAGGATGAGGATCTGCTCTGGATCCGCGAGGAATTCCTGGCCTCCGAGGAGCGCTTCGGCAAGTATGTCGTGCACGGCCACACGCCGGTCAGCGCGCCCGATATCCGCCCGAACCGCATCAACATCGACACCGGTGCCTACGCGACCGGAAACTTGACGCTGCTGACGATCCAGGGCGATAGTCTGCTGGCAATCTAAAGGGTTCTGGCTGGACCTCGGTCCCGCCGTCGGGCCCGCCCGCACAAGCCTCGCCAATTCCTCCATGAACCGCATGATCCTGCTTCGCGTCGTCGGCATCTGCATCGCAATCGTGCTGGCGCTTTACGCCGGCATGGCGTTCTACGGCGATCTGATACGGCCGAACTTTCGCGCCGGCGATTTGTTCTCGGGCGAGGTTCCGCCCGAGAAGGCGAAGCTTGCAGCCGCCGCTCGTTTGGCCGCGTTTTCATGGGATGGCGACCTGCTCGCGAACTACGCGGCAGCGATGGCCGCTGACGTTATTCAACGTCCGTCGACCGAGGCGGGCGGCAGGGCCAGCGAAAACAAGGCAGCCCAGGCCGCTGTCCTGGCTGCCTTGAAAGTCTCACCGATCCGGCCCGCATTGTGGCTCGCGCTCGGCACGCTACGGGTCCAATCCGGCGAGATTGTCACGCCGGCGGTGAAGATGTCCTACTTGACCGGGGCGGTGCCGATCGACGTTGCCTTCTCTCGCGTCCGGACCGTGACGTCGAGCGCGGCGGCGACCGATGAAGAGGTCAAGCTCCTGGCGCAATCCGACATCCGGTCGGCGCTGGCCAGCCGCTCGCGTTACGAGCCGCTGCTGATCGCGGCCTACGTGCAGGCAACTCCGCAAGGCAAGTCACTGCTGCTCGAAACCACGAAAGTGACCGATCCCAAATTCAACGAGATCTTGCAGCGGTACTGAGCCCGCTCCAGCCTTGTTGCTACCGCTTCGGAGGCTGCAGCGAATTCGTTAAAGCGCGATGCGATTAGGAGAATCGTCATCGCGCTTCAGGTTGTTGTTTAACCATGATCTCCGCGCAAACGCGTTCCGCGTTTGTCGCGAGGGAAAACCGCTGCGCACTTTTCCGGATCATGCTTTAGCGCACGGATTTCGGATTGACGGGCACAAAGTCCTGATCGCGGCGCGGTTGGTCGGATCGGCCCTGGTAGACGAACATGCCCCTCTTGGTCGCGACGATGTCGCCTCGCTGCAGGCTTTCATCGTTGAGCAGGCGTTCGGTCGCGACAAGGTCCGGGTCCTCCGGAATCGGCTTGTAGAGCTCCGGATGCTCCCGCCGCTCGCGCGAGACCTCCCTGGCACGTCGCCGTGCGTCCTCGATGCGTTGCCGCCATTCGTCGCGCGATACTTCCGGCTCGCTTGGTGGCAGATAGTCGTTGAGAGACGGCTCCGGCTCGGCCTGAGCAAGGCATGAGAGCGGACAGGCAACATAGAGGGCCAATCCGACAGCGGCGCCCGCGGTCGCCCTGAGCGGCGCGCGCCCCAGGATCCAGCGATCCGATACGGAATTGCGGCGAGTGGATCGCACTCCGATGACTCCAACGTGGGCCCGACAGCAGCCAGAGGCCGCAGCAACTTCAGCTTATGCGGTGGCCAATTGCAACAATTGTCAGAGCCCATAAAAATCGAAAAACAACCCCATGCACAGTAGCCGGCACCAGTCGAATCAATGGGTTACGCCTTTTCCGAAGCTAAATTGACTCGTCGGGCAAAACAGGGGCAAGATGGCATGATCCGGAGAGAGCCCGACCGGACAATCGATGTACCTGATATTCGGATGTGATCGGCCTAGGGGCAGCTTTGTTCTAAGACCTCGTTATGTCACGCTGCCAAATTCGGCGTCCGCTCGTGGAGTTGCCGCGAATGCGCGCAAGACCGGTATTGCTGTTGGTTGTTGCCGTGGCGGCTTCCGCCATGTGTGGCCTCGTGGCTCACGCGAGCCCCGTCTGCATCAAGGAGCGAACGCCGTTTGCCTTTTCGGAGGATACGGTGAGATGGACGATGTCGATCGCGCCTGGGGCGGACTGCATCCAGGGGCTGCGCTGGTCGTACATGCAAATCTTCAACGTATCCGTCGTGAGCGGACCATCACGCGGACAATTGACCGTAGTCGGGTCCGGCTTCCGCTATTCGGCAGGAAACGAAACGCATGGCAGCGACAAGTTCACGCTGCTGATCTCGGGCAAGAACGTCCATCATCTCGGGACATCGACCCTCGAGGTTGAAGTCAACCCGCAATAGCCTGTCGCACGACGCGACCGAAGAGTGGTCGGCGCGACTAGACTAGCGTGGCTCAAAGCGAGCCGCAGTCGCGCATCGCGCCTTCGGCGTGTTCGATTCACTCAGCTAGGCGGATGCTCTAACGACGGCTTGATCCGCTGCCTCGGGTTCTGTTCCCGTGATAGGGTCGGGCGTATCCGCCCCTCGTCACGGGGGGCTCTATTCGACTCGGAATATTTGGTGTCGCCGTGGAGGGCGATGGCTGCGACGGATTGACGATGATCACGTTGCGATTGGGCGTCGAGGGATCATTGACGCCCTGGGCCCAGGCGCCGGTTGGCGCGACAAATGCCAGTATGATCAAGACCAATCGTTTCATGCGACATCTCCCGAGCAAGAACGTCAGGGAGGCGAACACCGTTCCTTCACGGCCGCTTCACGGTTACTTGCACCCTTACCGAGGCACGGCAATCAGCTTGCCATCCCTCCAGACGCCTTGGGCTGCCCTTCCGGCAGGCAGGCTCCCCGTCACATTCCGGACAGCAGTTGGCCGCGACGCAGCCTGGGTGGTCTGCGTCTTTTTCGCAGGTGTCGTCACAATGCTGGAACTGGTGGTGTTGGGCTGATCCTTGACCCCTTGCGCAGAAGCAGACTGAACCAGGAAGCCCAAAAGCATGATTGCTGTCAAAATGACGCGCATCGTCAAACACCGGAAAGAGGAGCTGGGCGAAATGTCACAGGTTTCTGTCCAAAAGCAAGCTCTTCGAGACGATCACACAGGACCTTTGCAACCTTTGCAGATTGGATCCAACAGAGCATCCACCGCGGCCGGGGGAACTCCGGGGTGAAAAAGCCTAGCGAAACAGCAGTATCCGGGCTAGTTGATCGACCTTGATGACCGAGCCCGGCGACACTGCAGCCAACGCCTCGAAGGCGCAAGAGATCAAGGCCGGACTTGTCCGCCTGCTGTCAGGACGGATCCGCGAAATCTCCGACGATCCCCGACAGATGCGGGATGTCATGTACGAGTTGGCCCGCATCAGGCTCCTGGAACAATTCACCCACGCCAACGCGCGCGAGGCGCACGAGCTCCAGCAAGTTCTCGAACACGCCATTCGGGAGGTCGAGCGCTCCTTTGAGCGAAGCGAGACGTCCTCACGGGCTAAGGCTGCCGCGGCCTTCGCGGCGAATTCCCCGCCAGTCAACGTCCCTGTTCCCCCGCCGATTCCAACGCCGGCTGCCTCGGCTTCACCAGCTGCCCCGAAGGCGGCGGAGCCGTCGCGCCGTTCTGTCGCACCGTCAGGATCGTTCGACCAACCCAAACGGAGCGGCGCCTTCAATTCTCTCTTTCGACTGACCGCGATCCTCCTGCTCATCGCGGCCGCTGGCGCCGCGGTTGTGTTTTGGCCACGGCTGAGGCCACAACTGGCCGCATTGCCGCAGATGGCGCTTCCGTCCGAGCGCGCACTGAAAGGCCCGGAACCTCAACCGACTGCTGTGTCGAATCCCCCGCTGGCCAAGACCGTGGAACGGACGCCGGATAGCCCAAGGGAGCCGGCGCAAGCTGCACAACCCGCGATGCCTCTGCCGACAACGTTCGGCGTCTACGCGTTGAGCGAGGGCCAGCTCCACGAACTCAAGCCGGTGCCGGGCAAGATTCCGGACCGGCGCGTTGCGATCTCGGCAGCCATCAACACGCCGAGCGTGACCACATTGACGGACGGCGACGTCAAATTCATCGTGTTCAGGCCCGACGGAGGTGTCGATGCAAGCGGGACCGAAGTTCGGGTGGTCGCGAAAGTCTCCCGGGCGATGGGCGTCGATGCCACCGGGAAAGCCGCCATGGTCAGCGCCGGCGATTCCTGGGTCATCCGCAGCATGTCCTACCCCTACAAGGTAGGTCCGGTCGACGACCAGCCGAGAATGCTTTTGCTGCAGCCGGAGCAAGACGGCTTTACGCTCGCTCCCGGCCGCTACGTCGTCGTGGTCAAGGGCATGGGCTACGACTTCACGGTGGCCGGAACGATCACCGATCCCAATCAATGCGTCGAACGCATCGATGCGACCAACGGGGCGTTCTACTCGCCCTGTCCTCCGCCCCGACGCTAAAGCGCGATGCGATCAGGATGAATCGTCATCGCGCTTCAGGTTGTTGTTTGAGCATGATCTCCGCGCAAACGCGTTCCGCGTTTGTCGCGAGGGAAAACCGCTGCGCACTCTTCCGGATCATGCCTTAGCCGCAGCGCCCCTATTTTGCCGGCTTGTTGTCCTTCGGCGCGTCCGCCGGCACGTCGTCGACCTTGCCGTTGTTGGCGATGCATTTCTGGAGGTATTCGCGGCGATCCTTGGCCGTTCCCTTGGCGCTCCCCGCCGCGGGGTTGCCGATTTGTCTGGGCGGAAAGGCCTTGGCCAGCGCCGCATCGCATGCGCGCGCCACTTCGGCGGTGATGGCCGAAGCCGTCGCCGGCGCGGCCAGCGTCAAAACACCTGCCAATCCAACCAACGTCCGCAGATTTTTGGCCGGCACCTCTTCTCTCCTTCAAATCCGTGAATGCTTGTCGGAACCATATCAAAAAGGATCGAAGCGCCAAACGGCAAAGCGGTGCCGAATCGTCTCGCGGTCGCGCCTCCGTGCCGCTGGGCCATCGCATATGACTCTCGGCGGCGGCCCGAGCGCTCGCCTCGTCCTTCGAGACGGCGCTTACGCACCTCCTCAGCATGAGGTAGCCGGGTTCAGTGCCCGTCGAGACTGCTGCCGCGCACTCCGTCCTCATCCCGAGGAGCCCGCCCAAAGCGGGCCTCTCGAACGATGGCCGCAGAGCGCGCAGCAAGATCCCCGATACTAGCTGTTGAGTTGCGGCGACTTGAAATCCGGGAAACGCGTGAGCATCGCGGTCTTGACGAACTTCAAGTGGGCAATGGTGCTTGCCAATTCCTTGAGCCGTCGCTGGCCGTTCGAGATGTCCGCCGCAAAGAGATCCTGATGATAATTGTCGAGCGGCTCCCGCTCGAGATATTCATCGGTGCCGTTTCCGAAGGTGACGGAGGCACGCGCGAGGGCATCATCAACACGGCGGTTGAGCCCGGCCTGCTCCCTCTCCGCCTCCTGCAATGCTGTTTCGATCGCGGCCAGGACGGCACCGATCCGCGCGCGGTCGGTCTGCGCATCACGCTCGACGGAGCGGGCTTTGAAACCTTTGTCCTCGCGGCGGGAGCCGAGAAGATTGTGTGCGCGCGCTCTCAGGAACAGCTGAAACATTTGGGCCATCCCACATTCGAGATTTAGGCGGCTACCATCGGTCAGGCATAGTTAACAAAGCCTGAATCCCGGGGGCGCCCTGCCTGGCTTTGTGCGATCCACGCCTGCCGAGTTCCTTCGTGCCTGGAATAGAGCTCGCGCCAGCGGATTTCGTCCGCCGGGACGGCTCCTTCGCGGACGCATATCTCGGATACGAATTGCACCGTCTCGTTCAGTGCAAGATCCAGCGCTTCGAGCTCCGCCGTCTCTTCCAGCGACAGGCCGATCAGGACGCGATGCCCCTGGGCATCGATGAAATACCCGCGAGGTGCGTTGTGTCTCCGTTCAATCATTTGAATGGGCCCCGTTCATGATCCTGGGACCTGGAAGTTCTTTCAGTCGCCGATCAAAGGCGCGAAGGAACGCGATCAGAACGAGGAGGCAAGTGGCGCCGGCAACGCAATCAAATACGCCATCCACGCCCACCTATGCGAGCTGCGAAAGATATCGAGGCGGCTAAACTCAGCCGGCGATGTTAACCCCTGTTCACGTCGGCAAGCAGGCTCAACGAAACGCGCCGTGGCCGGGCAGAGCTGCGATCTGCACGACATGCCTCCGGCACGTGAACGCATCTCGCGGCCACCGCGGACAACGCTGGCTGGCGAAACTCATCCGTGGTTATACGGAGCGTCATGCGCCAACTTCATCCCGGTAAGGTTGAGAGGTTAGCTTAATCCGCGTTGTTTGTTGCGAATTCTCGCGCTTTGCTTATCCATCTCTCGCACCGGGCTTCCCCAAGGTCCGGCCCCACCCAAGCAAAGCCGTCGAGCGATCATGGGTCCGCTTGGCGGCTTTGTCGTTGTGTCGACGAGAGGATCATTTCGGTTATGGCGCGCAGGCCCTGGTCGTTCAAGGAAGATCGTCGGCTCATGGAGCTGGCCAAGTCTTCAGCCTCGCTGGAACAAGCGGCAAAAATTCTCGGGCGCTCGCCTGATGCGATCAGGCGCATGGCGTTGCGGCTGGGTCTCTCGTTGAAGTCGAAGGCGGCCAAGAAGACCTGACTGCGGAAACGCGGTAGTGACGGGAAGAGATCTGCTTCCCCTGCAGGGTGCTGAGCCGCCCGAGTATCACCCTGAAGACAGGCTTGTGCCAGCAGGCCATTGAAGGCGGCCAGAGCCTTTAACGATGTTCTCCGCTTTCGAGCCAGACGCGCGACCAGTGTTGTATGTTGGCGCATGCGCAGGAACCACCTCATTGCAGCCGCGAGCATCTGTCTTGCGCTGATCGCCTATGCCACGCTGGCGAGGCTGGCGGGAAGACCCGCGCTCATGGGGCATCACGAGGCCTATTGGGTCGTCGTGATCGAGCGCTTCAGCGCTTATGGGCTGCTAGGCTTCCTTCTTTCGTTCCTGCTGCCTGGACGGCTCGGTTTGGCTTGCTCTCTCGTGATAGCGGTCGCTCTCGGGCTGGAGCTCATGCAAGCGTTCATACCGGACCGGGATCCGGGCTTCCTCGACGTGTTGCAGAAGGCGGCGGGAGGCACGGTAGGCGTCATGCTCGCCCAGATGATCCTGGCGTTCCTGCCCAGACCACCTTCCTAGAGCGGTCTCTGCTTAGTCATCCGACCGCGCAACTCGCCGCCCGGATTCGCGGCCGCATGGATGTTCGGTGCCATTTTCGGGCCAGCGGATCTGCCGCCTGCGCGTCGGTGAGCGCAGCACTGCGTTGATCGGGCTTTGCGCATGTCGAATGGCAGGACGATGCCAGCATTCCTGCCGGCCTCGCCGGGGCTGTGGATATGCGCCCCCACTATGGGACAACGGTCGCGGGACTTGGCCTTGGCAAACGGTCATGCGCCGGAACGCGCAGCGGGCTCAAGCCACCCCACGCCTGTTGTGGAGCCCGGAAGGAGCCGGGAGTTCGGCCATCTGCCGGTGGGTATCGCGCAGCGCTTCAATGGCGCAATCGAGATCGAAATCCGCCTCACGAACGGATGCGAGGAATTTGACCGTCAGTGCCAGATCGAGTTTAACGCGCGTCGCCCCGTCGCGACTCCTGCGACGATCGAGCGACGAATGAATGGCGCGATCCCGGGCCTCCATTGCGCCGCAGCCGCAAAGCGCGCCGAGTTCGTCGTATGTCATCCAGATTTGAGGCATGTTCTTCCACCATGCTTGATCGGCCGCAAACTAGCTCTCGCTTCTAAAGGCGGAGTTGATGCAGCGCGACCGCGACCTGAATTCGAGACAACGATGTCAATGCAATACCAATCATGGCGCCAAAGCCTGATCCGGACACGCACGCAGCGGTTTTCCCTCGCGACAAACGCGGAACGCGTCTGCGCGGAGATCATGCTCAAGCAATAACCTGAAGCGCGATGACCATTCGTCCTGATCGCATCGCGCCTGGGGCGCGAGCGCGGGTGGAGCCGCGCGGATTATTGTCGATTTGGCTTCTGCCTGGGCGAGCCCGCCTTGAACGGAGGCCGCGGGCGGGAACGGCCGTCGAGCCCCTTGGGCAGCTTGTCGGCGTTGAGCTTCACGACCGCGCTCCGGTCGTCGGCAGCCGGCGCGACTTCCTGGCTGTAGATCAGCGTCGCCTCGAACCTCACGTCAGGCGCTTCCCGGGCCGTTCCCGAGCAGGTCGCCATCGCACCGCTATATACGCCGGAGAGCTCGACCTCGACTTCGTCGAGCCCGAACACGGTCGGCGGGCCGTCGGCATGTCGCCGTGTCGTGAGGACGGCCGTGAAACGCTGGTCGTCGTCGAACCGATAGGAGCCCCCATAGGTGAAGAAGCTGTCGCTGCCCGAGATCCGACCCTGGGCCAGATGCACGATACCGGTGCCTTGCGCTTGCGCGGTTCTGAACCACACCGCGTATTTTCCCTCTTTCAGCATGGAGACATCCGTCGTCAATTCCATGCGTATTTGCAACGAACCGTGGGGCGCAACAATGACCGTCGCGGCGAGCATTCCGCCACGGTTAACGTCTTGCAAAGTCAATTCGTCAAATTTCTGCCGGCGCAGGACGCGACGCCGGCACAACTTCAGAACAATTCTATGCCGTCGTCCGCAGCCACGACTGCCTCGACCCGGCGCGTGGCGGCGACCGACGCCAGCCCGAGCGTCTGCAGGAATTCCCGATGGACGTCCCGCTCACGCTCCATCGTGTAACGCGCAAACAGCTGGTCGAGCATCGCTTCGTCCTGCGCTTGCGGCCGCGGCTTCTGCGTCCCCGCGCTCGCGGTCTCGAGCCGCGCCGCGACCACGGGCAATGCCGCGGAGCCATCGCCGAGCGTGGTCATCAGGCCCTGCGCTGAATTCATCAACCGCTCGAATTCCGCGCCTTCATCGACGAGCCTGCTCATCAGCTTGCCGAGCCGTTCATTGCCGGTCGCGACCTCGCGCAGCGCCTGGAGAATCTGCGGTTCGAGCTTGGCGAGCTGCGTGGGATCGCCCTGCACGCGGAGCTCCTTCAGTTCCCCGGCCGACCGCTCGATGCCGTCGAGCACCGGCCTCAAACGCCCCGCCCCCACCGAGACCTGGTCGGCGGTCGCCTTGAGCTCGTTGGCGATGACGACGAAAGCGCTGCCGCGGCTGCCGAGATGGCTCGCCTTGAGACCGGCATTCATCTCGATCAGCGTGATGTCGATGGTCGCCTCGGCCAGCCCGGCAATCGCCTGACGAAACTTCGTCAGCGTATCCTCGACGATCGCAAGCGCCTCGTCGACCGAGCGGCCCGCACCCTCGCAGGTGGCGATCAGGGTCGATGCGTGCGCCAGCGTCTGCTTGATGCGCGTCAGGAACGAGGACGAGCCGCCATCCTCGCCGCCAAACAACGTGCGGCCGTGCCCGACGACGCTGCCCGCATCGTGCAGGATGGCGGTCAGCGCACCAACGATCTGGCCGATGTCGCCGCCGAACTCGCGCTGGGCGTCCCTGAGCTGGGCCGCCTGCAACTGGCAGATCGCACGCGCGCCGTCATCGCTCGCGATCGGCTCGGGAACGAGGCTCGGGGCGGCTCCAGACACAAGGCCGATGCCGTGGGAGACGTGCTCGAGACGCTGACGCGTGCTGTCGCCCGCCTGCAGGGAAACGATCGCGCTGCCGACCGCCTCGGCGATCTTCCTGGTACTGGAACCTGCGCGGTCGGCCAGATGGCTGCTGTTGCGGCGTTGATCATGCAATCCGGAATAGGCGGAGCCGAGTTCGGCGCTCTCCGCCGCCAGTTGATTCCGGTAGCGGCTCTCGAACTCCTTCTGCCGGCCGAATGCGGTGGCGACCGCCTCGGACAGGCGCTGCTGATCCCGCGCGCAGCCCTCGATCGCGCCCTGCACGGCCTTGCCGAGATCATAGGCTTCCTGGGTGAAGGCGAGAAAACCCTCGCGGTCGCCGTCGAGCGAGGCCGCCTCGATCCGCGCACTGCGCGCGATGATGGTGATCATCTGGATGTGCTTGAACAGCGGCTTGAGCAAGGCAGACGCCTCCGCCGTGCTCTTGCCGATCGTCTCGAGCAGGGCGCTTTCGGCCGGCAGCGCCTGCGCCAGGTCGCTGAGCCGCGCGGCGATCTCCTGCAGCGCGGTCGCCGCCCCCTCGATCTCGGCGCCCGAGAGTTCCGAGGAAAGCGTTGCGAGGCCCTGGTTGAGCTCTTTGAAGATGAGATGCCCATGTCCGAGCTCGTGCCCGACGCGCGCGAACACGTCCTCGATACGCGAGGAGACGTCCTCGATCGCGGCGATCGCCTCGGTAAGCGTGTCGGCAGGAATGACGGACATTGCGCTCAACCTGCTACCGCGACGTGCCCGGCCTGATACCACAGCATGATCTCGCGCGGGATCTGGTGCAGCGATACGACCTTCTCGACGCCGCCATGGGCGACGGCCTCCTTGGGCATGCCGAACACCACGCAGCTCTCTTCATCCTGAGCCCGCGTCGAGGCGCCGAGCTTGCGCATCTCCAGCATTCCGCGCGCGCCGTCATCGCCCATGCCGGTCATGATCACGCCGAGCGCGTTGGCGCCGGCATGCTGGGCAGCCGAGCGGAACAACACATCGACGGACGGACGATGCCGGGACACCGGCGGCCCATCCTTGATCGCGATCTGGTAGCGCAGACCGATGCGCTGGAGCAGCATGTGCCGGGCGCCGGGCGCGATATAGGCGCAGCCCGGCAGCACCGGCTCACCGTCCTCGGCCTCCTTGACCCTGATCTGGCAGACGCCGTCGAGACGCCTGGCAAAGGCTTCGGTAAAGCCCGCCGGCATGTGCTGGACGATGAGAAGTGGAGGACAGTGCGGTGGCAGCACCTCGAGGACGTCATTGAGCGCCTCGGTGCCGCCCGTCGAGGCGCCGATGCACACGATGCGTTCCGTGGTCGGCCGGACCTTGCCCTGCACCGGCGGCGGGATGATGGCATCGGCGGTCAGCTTCTTCTCGATCGCGCGACGCTCCGCACGCGGGCGCACCCGGGCACGGGCGGCCGACTTCACGGCCTCACGCAGCCGCGTGGAGCATTCGAGCAGCGCCTGCCGCGTGTCGATCTTCGGCTTCGGCACGATGTCGACTGCGCCGGCCTCGAACGCCTCGAACATCACGTTCGAGCCCTCCTCGGTCAGCGAGGAGCAGATGATCACCGGTATCGGACGCTGCGCCATGATCTTGCGCAGGAAGGTCATGCCGTCCATGCGCGGCATTTCGAGGTCGAGGATGATGACGTCAGGCAGCTCCTTCTCGAGCCGCCTGGCCGCCACGAACGGATCGGACGCGGTCGCCATCACCTCGATCTCCGGATCTTCACTCAGGATCGTCAGCAGGATTTGGCGCACCGACGCCGAATCGTCCACGATCAGCACGCGAACTTTCTCCCTCGGCATTCTGGTTGCGCTCCGGCTAGACCTGGAAGATGGTTGGCTGAACCTGTTTCAGCCCTGGCACGGCACTGTGAATCATCGATTCCGAATGCCCGACCAGCAGATAGCCGCCCGGACGCAGATGGCTGCACAATTGCTCGACCACCTTGCGCTGGGTCTCGCGCTCGAAATAGATCAGGACGTTGCGGCAGAAGATGATATCGACGTCACGATCGACCGGATAGGACTTGTCCATGAGGTTCATCCTCATGAAGTGTGTCATGCGCCGCAACTCGGGTACGATCCGCACTTCGCCGCGCGACTTGTCCCGCGACGACGAAAAATATCGCTTTACGAATGGCGCCGGCACCGGGGCGAGCACGTCGCGGCTGTAGATCGCCGTCCGGGCAAGGCGCAGCACCGCGGTCGAGATGTCGGTCCCGAGGATGCGGTACTGGAAGCGCGAGCCGCTGCGGGTCATGTCGTCCAGCACCATCGCGGTCGTGTAGGCTTCCATGCCGGTGGAGCTCGCCGAACTCCAGATCTTCAGGTTCGCGTTTTTCCGTCCATGCGCTTTGAGCAGGGCGGGAATCGCGACTTCACGCATGAAAGTGAAGTGCTGCGGCTCGCGGAAGAAGTCGGTCTTGTTGGTCGTCACCACATCGATGAGATGGGTCAGCTCGATGTCGAAGTGATCGGCCTCGAACAGGTTCTCGACGTATTCATTGAGGCCGCAGAAGTTCAGCGCGCGTACGCGCTTGTGCAGCCGCCCCTCCAGCATCAGCCGCTTGCCCTTCGGCAGCTTGATGCCGACCTGGCTCTCGATCAATTCGGCGATGGTCCGGAAGTGGCGGTCCGAAAGATGCACGGCCGTGTCCTGCATGGCAGGCATCATGGCTGTTTGCCCCGACCCGGGACGGCCACCTGCATTGCATAACGGGCCATACGGAGCATCTTGAATCCTACACTTTAACTAAAATTGCCGAAGACGGACCGGCCCGCCGATGGCGGGCCGACGCGTCAGAATCCTAGCGCTGGAAATCGGCGTCCCGATCGTCCTCGGCGTCATTCAGGTCGAAGGCGAAGCCGCCGCCGGCAACCTTCGCGGCGCGCGCCGGCTTGGCCTGCGGCTTCTTGGCCGGACGCTCGGCCGCCGCCATGGAGGCCGCCTTGGCGCGCAGCTGGTTGACCGCCCGGTCGATCGGCGCAGCCGCCTGGCTCTTTGCGCCGCGGTCGATGCGGAAATACGCGATGGTGGACTGCAGCTGTTCGGCCTGCGAGGCAAGCTCCTCCGAGGTCGAGGAGACCTGCTCGGATGCGCTGGCGTTCTGCTGGCCGACCTTGTCGAGCTGCTGGATCGCCTGGTTGATCTGGGCCGAGCCGACGTCCTGCTCGCGGCAGGCCGCAGTGATCTCTTCGACGAGCTCGGCTGTCTTCTTGATGTCCGGAACGAGCTTGGCGAGCATTGCGCCGGCCTCCTGCGCCACCTTGACGGTGTCGGTCGAGAGCGTGCCGATCTCGGCCGCGGCCGCCTGGCTGCGCTCGGCGAGCTTGCGCACCTCGGAGGCGACCACCGCAAAGCCCTTGCCGTGCTCGCCGGCGCGCGCGGCTTCGACCGCGGCGTTGAGCGCGAGCAGATCGGTCTGGCGCGCGATCTCCTGCACGATCGTGATCTTCTCGGCGATGGTCTGCATCGCCTCGACGGCGCGGCCCACGGCTGCACCGCTGGCTTCGGCATCCTTGGCGGACTGCCCCGCGATCTTTTCGGTCTGGCTGGCGTTGTCGGCGTTCTGCTTCACGTTGGAGGCCATCTCCTCCATCGAGGAGGAGGCTTCCTCGGCAGACGAAGCCTGCTCGGTCGCGCCCTGCGAGAGCTGCTCGGCGCTGGCGGAGAGTTCCTGGCTGCCGGCGGAGACGTTCTGCGCCGCAGTGAGGGCTTCTGCGACGATCTGCCGAAGCTTTTCCACCATGCGTTCGAGTGCCAGGCCCAGCGTATCCTTGTCCGACAGCGGCTTGGCTTCGACCGTGAGGTTGCCCTGCGCGATCTCGTTGGCGACGGCCGCGGTCTGGTTGAGGTTGACCGTCATCGCATTCAGCGACTTGATGAGGTCGCCGATTTCGTCATTGCTGAACGAATCGATCTTCTGGCTGAGATCGCCGATTGCCACCGCATCGGCGAGGCCGACCGCCATGGAAAGCGAACGGCTGATGTTCAGAGCCATCCAGACCGCGGCGGCGATGGCGATGACGAGCGACGCGAGGATCAGGGAAGCGAGAATCAGGATGGCGCGGCTGCCGTCGACTTTGGCCTGCTCGCTCTCCTCGGCCATCTGCTTCTTCACAAAGTTGATGTAGTCGCTCGCCGCCGTGAGCGCCGGCGTGGAGGCCTTCAGGCCCTCGGTCATCGACCGCTCGGTCGCCCTGGCCTTGTCCTGTTTGGCGAGCGCAAGCGTCTGATCCTGTACCGCGTTGGAGTTCGCGTAGGCAACGGCAAAAGTCTCGATCATTTTCCTGCCGGTCTCGCTCGCGCTGGAAGTGACCTCGTCCTTCACCTTCATGGCGCGTTCGCGCAGTTGGGCGATCTGGCCGATGAACTTGTCCTGGTCGGCTTCCACCGCAAGGATAGCGTTCTTCTCGGCCCGCACCTGAAGCAGGACGGCCTCCTGAAGCTCGCCAACCTTTGCGAGCCGGCCGGCACGGGCAGACAGATGCTCGGCCGTCGCGACCATGCCGTTCAACTTCAGATACGCGACGCCGCCGGCGATCATGGACAGCAGGATGACGACGCCGAAGGCGGTGGCAAGCTTGGCTTTGACGGTGAATCTCATGTCAGTCTCGTTGGTTCGAATTGGGGGGCTTACGCTTCACCACGCTTCACTTTTGCTGGCTCAGGCGGCGCGAGGCGCATCCGTGGCCGTGTCGCGTCCGTCCGGAACCTCGTCGTTGGCCATCAGCTTGGCGAGATCGAAGATCACGACGAACTTCTCACCCTTGCGGCCGATGCCGGCGGCATAGTCGGATTGCCATTTCCCGCCGACCTCTGGCACCGGCTCGATCGCCTGCTCGTCGATGTCGGTGACCTCGAACACGCAGTCGGCAACGAAGCCGACGCCGACCAGACGGCCCTTCATCGGCACGTCGAGGATGATGATGCGGGTGGCTTCGGTGGCCGGCACGCTCGGCAGAGCGAGCTTGGTCCGGAGGTCGACGATCGGATAGCCGCTGCCGCGCACGTCGATCATGCCGAGCAGGAAGTTCGGGGCGTGCGGAAGCCGCGAGATCGGCCGCATGTCGAGGATCTCACGGACATTGCGGATGCTGATGCCGAACGTCTCGCCGGCGAGCCCGAGCGTCAGATATTGCGAGGTTGCGGCCATGATGCGGTCCAAGGATCCGGAGGTTGGCGAATGAATGCGGTCCGGCATGAAGCCGGACCGGCTGATCAGCGCTGGAACTCGGCGTCGCGGTCGTCTTCGCCGTCGTTCATGTCGAAGGCGAAGCCGCCGCCAGCGGCGACTTTCATCGCGCGCGCCGGTTTGCGAACGGGGACCGGCTTCTTCGTATCGCGATCCACGGCGGCCATGTGCGCAGCCTTCATGTGCGCAGCCTTGGCCCGGAGCTGACCGACGGCGCGGTCGATCGGCTCGGCCGCGGCATTCTCCTTGCGCGTCGCGTGCTCGATGCGGAAGAACGAGATGGTGGATTGAAGCTGTTCGGCCTGCGAAGCGAGCTCCTCCGAGGTCGAGGAGACCTGCTCGGATGCGCTGGCGTTCTGCTGGCCGACCTTGTCGAGCTGCTGGATCGCCTGGTTGATCTGGGCCGAGCCGACGTCCTGCTCGCGGCAGGCCGCAGTGATCTCCTGCACCAGCTCCGCGGTCTTCTTGATGTCGGGCACGAGCTTGGACAGCATTTGGCCCGCCTCTTGCGCGACCTTGACGCTCTCGGTCGAGAGCGTGCCGATATCTGCCGCGGCCGCCTGGCTGCGCTCGGCGAGCTTGCGCACCTCGGAGGCGACCACCGCAAAGCCCTTGCCGTGCTCGCCGGCGCGCGCGGCTTCGACCGCGGCGTTGAGCGCGAGCAGATCGGTCTGGCGCGCGATCTCCTGCACGATCGTGATCTTCTCGGCGATGGTCTGCATCGCCTCGACGGCGCGGCCCACGGCTGCACCGCTGGCTTCGGCATCCTTGGCGGACTGCCCCGCGATCTTTTCGGTCTGGCTGGCGTTGTCGGCGTTCTGCTTCACGTTGGAGGCCATCTCCTCCATCGAGGAGGAGGCTTCCTCGGCAGACGAAGCCTGCTCGGTCGCGCCTTGCGAGAGCTGCTCGGCGCTGGCCGAGAGCTCCTGGCTGCCGGCGGAGACGTTCTGCGCCGCAGTGAGGGCTTCTGCGACGATCTGCCGAAGCTTTTCCACCATGCGTTCGAGTGCCAGGCCCAGCGTATCCTTGTCCGACAGCGGCTTGGCTTCGACCGTGAGGTTGCCCTGCGCGATCTCGTTGGCGACGGCCGCGGTCTGGTTGAGGTTGACCGTCATCGCATTCAGCGACTTGATGAGGTCGCCGATTTCGTCATTGCTGAACGAATCGATCTTCTGGCTGAGATCGCCGATTGCCACCGCATCGGCGAGGCCGACCGCCATGGAAAGCGAACGGCTGATGTTCAGAGCCATCCAGACCGCGGCGGCGATGGCGATGACGAGCGACGCGAGGATCAGGGAAGCGAGAATCAGGATGGCGCGGCTGCCGTCGACTTTGGCCTGCTCGCTCTCCTCGGCCATCTGCTTCTTCACAAAGTTGATGTAGTCGCTCGCCGCCGTGAGCGCCGGCGTGGAGGCCTTCAGGCCCTCGGTCATCGACCGCTCGGTCGCCCTGGCCTTGTCCTGTTTGGCGAGCGCAAGCGTCTGATCCTGTACCGCGTTGGAGTTCGCGTAGGCAACGGCAAAAGTCTCGATCATTTTCCTGCCGGTCTCGCTCGCGCTGGAAGTGACCTCGTCCTTCACCTTCATGGCGCGTTCGCGCAGTTGGGCGATCTGGCCGATGAACTTGTCCTGGTCGGCTTCCACCGCAAGGATAGCGTTCTTCTCGGCCCGCACCTGAAGCAGGACGGCCTCCTGAAGCTCGCCAACCTTTGCGAGCCGGCCGGCACGGGCAGACAGATGCTCGGCCGTCGCGACCATGCCGTTCAACTTCAGATACGCGACGCCGCCGGCGATCATGGACAGCAGGATGACGACGCCGAAGGCGGTGGCAAGCTTGGCTTTGACGGTGAATCTCATGTCAGTCTCGTTGGTTCGAATTGGGGGGCTTACGCTTCACCACGCTTCACTTTTGCTGGCTCAGGCGGCGCGAGGCGCATCCGTGGCCGTGTCGCGTCCGTCCGGAACCTCGTCGTTGGCCATCAGCTTGGCGAGATCGAAGATCACGACGAACTTCTCACCCTTGCGGCCGATGCCGGCGGCATAGTCGGATTGCCATTTCCCGCCGACCTCTGGCACCGGCTCGATCGCCTGCTCGTCGATGTCGGTGACCTCGAACACGCAGTCGGCAACGAAGCCGACGCCGACCAGACGGCCCTTCATCGGCACGTCGAGGATGATGATGCGGGTGGCTTCGGTGGCCGGCACGCTCGGCAGAGCGAGCTTGGTCCGGAGGTCGACGATCGGATAGCCGCTGCCGCGCACGTCGATCATGCCGAGCAGGAAGTTCGGGGCGTGCGGAAGCCGCGAGATCGGCCGCATGTCGAGGATCTCACGGACATTGCGGATGCTGATGCCGAACGTCTCGCCGGCGAGCCCGAGCGTCAGATATTGCGAGGTTGCGGCCATGATGCGGTCCAAGGATCCGGAGGTTGGCGAATGAATGCGGTCCGGCATGAAGCCGGACCGGCTGATCAGCGCTGGAACTCGGCGTCGCGGTCGTCTTCGCCGTCGTTCATGTCGAAGGCGAAGCCGCCGCCAGCGGCGACTTTCATCGCGCGCGCCGGTTTGCGAACGGGGACCGGCTTCTTCGTATCGCGATCCACGGCGGCCATGTGCGCAGCCTTCATGTGCGCAGCCTTGGCCCGGAGCTGACCGACGGCGCGGTCGATCGGCTCGGCCGCGGCATTCTCCTTGCGCGTCGCGTGCTCGATGCGGAAGAACGAGATGGTGGATTGAAGCTGTTCGGCCTGCGAAGCGAGCTCCTCCGAGGTCGAGGAGACCTGCTCGGATGCGCTGGCGTTCTGCTGGCCGACCTTGTCGAGCTGCTGGATCGCCTGGTTGATCTGGGCCGAGCCGACGTCCTGCTCGCGGCAGGCCGCAGTGATCTCCTGCACCAGCTCCGCGGTCTTCTTGATGTCGGGCACGAGCTTGGACAGCATTTGGCCCGCCTCTTGCGCGACCTTGACGCTCTCGGTCGAGAGCGTGCCGATATCTGCCGCGGCCGCCTGGCTGCGCTCGGCGAGCTTGCGCACCTCGGAGGCGACCACCGCAAAGCCCTTGCCGTGCTCGCCGGCGCGCGCGGCTTCGACCGCGGCGTTGAGCGCGAGCAGATCGGTCTGGCGCGCGATCTCCTGCACGATCGTGATCTTCTCGGCGATGGTCTGCATCGCTTCGACGGCACGACCGACGGCGACACCGCTGGCTTCGGCATCCTTGGCGGACTGCCCCGCGATCTTTTCGGTCTGGCTGGCGTTGTCGGCGTTCTGCTTCACGTTGGAGGCCATCTCCTCCATCGAGGAGGAGGCTTCCTCGGCAGACGAAGCCTGCTCGGTCGCGCCTTGCGAGAGCTGCTCGGCGCTGGCCGAGAGCTCCTGGCTGCCGGCGGAGACGTTCTGCGCCGCCGTGATCGCCTCGGCAACGATCTGCCGGAGCTTTTCGACCATCGCGTTCAGCGACCTGATGAGATCTCCGATCTCGTCGTTGCTCGCCGAGGGAATGGTCCGGCTGAGATCACCCTCCGCGACGGCGCCCGCAAGGCCGACAGCCCTTCCGAGCGAGCGGCTGATCGAGATGGAAATCCAGAACGCAGCCCCGATCGCGACCGCCAGCGAGATGCCGATCAACATCGTCAGCAGGAGTTGGGCCTGGTGCCCCTCTGCCTTGGATTGGACAGCCTGCTCGGCCATCTGCTTCTTCGTGTTGACGACATAGACGCCCATGGCTTCCATCGCGTCTGCGACGACCTTGCGGCCGTCGCCCATCGAGCGCTCCGTGGCCTTCGGCTTGTCCGTTTTCGCCAACCTGATCGTCTCTTCCTGGTAAGCGTTCATCTTGGCGTAAGACGTCGCAAAGCTGTCGAGCAACTTCCTGCCCGCCTCGCTCGCCAACGCATAGACCTCGTCCCTGGTCTTCGTCGCCTCCTCGCGAAGCCTGGCCGCATCGGCGGCAAACTGTTCAACCTGAGCCTCCGTGCCGAGAATGGAGTTCTTCTCGGCACGAAGCTGCAGCAGGATGTCTTTTTCGATCTGCGTCGCCTTCTCCATCCGGCTTGCACGCAGGACCATGCTGTCGGCGGTCGCCATCATGTCGCCGAGCTTCATGTAGGCCACGCCGCCCGCAACACCGGACAGGACGATGATCAAGCCGAACGCACTGGCAAGCTTTGCCTTGACGGTAAATCTCATTTCCAGCCCCTACCCAGGTCTCGCCCGAGACCTCATTTCAATTCAGAATGCGTTCCATGTTCGGAACGATGACGAACTCTTCGCGCCACTTGGCGATGAAGCGGATGAATTCCGGCTTCCAGTGCATGCCGACGCGCGGCGTCTGCTGCACGTCGGTCTGCGAGATCTCCGTGACCTCGTACACCTTGTCGGCGGTGACGCCGACCAGAACCGGCTCGCCGTCGAGCTCGAGCTCGATGACCACGATGCGCGTGTCGGCCGAGTTGTCGAGCTGCGGCATGCCGAAGCGAATGCGCAGATCGGCGAGCGGAATGACGTTACCGCGCACGTTGATCACGCTGGGAACGAAAGCGCGCGCGCCCGCCACCTTGGTCTCAGGGACGGGATCTATGATCTCGCGCACGAGACCGGCGTCGAGTGCGAATTTCTCCTCGCCGAGGCCGATCATCACGACCTGCATCGCGCCGGACTGATGCTCGCCCGCCAAATCCTGGTTCATCACGCCGCCTCGTTGATATGCTGCTTCTCGACCTTCGACTGCGCCAGCGAGACCAACTGCGCGACGTCGAGGATCAGCGCCGCCGTGCCGTCACCTAGGATCGTCGCGCCGGAGAAGATGGTGACGTCGGAGTGCAGCTTGGAGAGCGACTTGATCACGGTCTGGTGGTTGCCGATGATCTGGTCGGCGACGAGGCCGACGCGGGTCTCTCCGGTCGAGATGATGATCGTCTTCTGATGCCGGTCGGGCGCGCCGGACGCGGCCATGAGCTCGCGCAGGCGCAGGAAGGGCACGAGATTGCCGCGCACGTTGAGGAAGTTGCGACCGCGCGAACGCTCGTCCTCGGCCGTCAGCTCGACGCATTCCTCCACCGCCGGCAACGGAATGATGTAGCGGCCCTCGCCGACGCGAATCAGCAGGCCCTCGATGATCGCGAGCGTGAGCGGCAGGCGCAGCGTCACGATGGTGCCCTGGCCCGGCCTGGTCGACAAATCGATCGAGCCGCGCATGTTCTCGATGGTGCGCTTGACCACGTCCATGCCGACGCCGCGTCCCGACAGCGCCGAGATCGTCTGCGCGGTCGAGAAGCCCGGGTGAAACAGAAATTGGTGGATCTCGTGATCGGTCAGCACGGCGCCGGCCACGATCAGCCCCTGCTCTTCAGCCTTCGCGCGGATGCGCGCGGTATTGAGGCCGCCGCCATTGTCCTTCACCGTGACGAGCACCTGCGCGCCGGAATGCACGGCGGCGAGCTCGATACGGCCCTGCTCGGTCTTGCCATTGGCCGCGCGCGTGGCAGTGTCTTCGATGCCGTGGTCGATGGCATTGCGGATCAGGTGCACCAGCGGATCAGCCAGACACTCGATCATGGTCTTGTCGAGCTCGGTATCCTCGCCCGAGGTGACGAATTCGACCGGCTTGGACAGATCCCGCGACAGATCGTGCACGAGGCGGCGGAAGCGACCGAACAAGGAGCCGATCGGCACCATGCGTGCACCCATCGTGGTGTCGCGCAAGGAAGAGGCAAGGCGCTCGATCTCCTCGGCGATCATCTTGATCGAGAGGTCGGAGCCGGAGGCGGCGAGCTGGGTCAGCCGCGCCTGGGCGATGACGAGCTCGCCGACGCGGTCCATCAGCTCGTCGAGGCGCTCGGCCTGGACGCGAACGGTGGCGATGCCACGCTCTTGCTTGGCTTCCTCGCGGCGCGCGGCTGCCGCCTCGCGCTTGATCTCCGGCTTCGCGTCAGATTGGGGCTCCGCCCTGGCGACGGGCTGCCCGGCGACAACCTCCACTACCGGCGCAGCCACCTCGGCGATGACAGGCTCTTCGTCGAGCAACTGGAGCAGGGGAGCCGGCGCGGGCGCTTCGACATGTTCCAAAGGCGAGAGCGTCAGCTTCATCTCATCCTGGACGAACATGAAGACGTCGTCGATCGCATCCTTGTCGCAGGCCGCGTGCAGCTTGACGTCCCACTTCAGGTAGCAGTCTTCCGGCTCCATCTCGTCGAGGAACGGGACGCCGTCGGTGACGGGCACGACGAAGCAGGGACCGAGCTTGCAGAGGTCTTCCAACAGGTCGAGCGGATTCGAGCCGTTGCGCAGGATGTGCGATTCGAACTCCAGATACAGGTGCCAGCCGGCCCGCCTGCTCTCAGCAGGGCTCGGCGGGGACGCCTCGGCGATCTCGACGACCGGAGCGGCGGGCATGTCGGCCGAGACGAAGCGCTTGAGGTCGTCGAGGATGGCTTCGCCGATAATGTCGTCGGTCGACTGCGGATCCTCGATCAACGCGCGGATGTAGTCCTTGGCGGCGAGCGCGACCGAGATCAGCTCCTGCGTCGGCTTGATCTCGCCCTTGCGGACGCGGTCGAAGGCGGTCTCAAATTCGTGGGTGAAGGAGGCGACCTTGTCGAAGCCGAACATGGCGCCCGAGCCCTTGATCGTATGCAGGGCGCGGAAGGCGGAATCGACCAGTTCGCGATCGTCGGGCCGCTGGCCGAGATCGAGCAAGGCCCCTTCAAGAACTTCGAAGAGTTCGCTGGCTTCCTGACGAAAGACCTCGGTCGGGTCCATTGCGCTCATGTGCGCACCAGCTTGCCGACCACGGCGAGCAACTGTTCGGGCTTGAAAGGTTTGGTGATCCAGCCGGTGGCGCCGGCGCTCTTGGCTTCCTGCTTCACCGTGTCGCTGGATTCGGTCGTCAGGAACACGATGGGCATGCCCACCGCGCTCGGCAGCTTGCGCAGTGCGCGAATCAGCTCGAGCCCGTTCATGACAGGCATGTTGAGGTCGGTGATGACGAGGTCGAGCTTGCCGGCTTGCGCCTTGGCCAGCCCTTGCGCGCCGTCGCCGGCCTCGATCACGCTGTGACCGGCCGGCTCGAGCACGACCTTGATCATTTGCCGAATGCTGGGGGAATCATCGACGGTCAGAATCGTGGCCATCAGGTGCCATCTTTCTTTTGCGGGAAATGCTGATCGATCAGCGCCTCGCTCGCGAAGCCGGCGCGGCAAAGGGTGTTGCGAAGAGACTGCGAGAAGGAAGTCAGGACCACCGGGCGGCCCTGGGCCTCGCCCGTCTTGGCCGTCGATAGCAAGAGCTGGATCGAGGTCACGTCGGCCTTTTCGACGCTCGAACAGTCGATCTCGAGCCGCTCCTGGCGGCCGAACGCCTCGCGAATGAGCTCATAGACGTTGCGAATGGCCGCAATGCTGCAATCGGCGGGCAACCGCAACGACCACTTCGGCTCCGTGGGATTGAGCGCCATCGCTGCACCCGCCTCTGCTGAATTCCGGTACTCGTTTGACGCGAATCGAGTGAGCAAACTCCTAACGCGGGCATCCGTACAACTACGGGTCACATTCCCGCGGAATTCGCGCAGCTCGGTGCAAGCGTGCACAGCCTGCCGAAATCTCATGCGATGCGTGCACATCCGCGCCGTGGCGGGGCCCACCGGCGCATTTGCTTCGCGTTAAATTTGCTTGGGCTATGGCTGCTGCTCTTGTCATTGCCAACGAGAAGAGAGCCCCGGCCACCGATGCTGACCCAAGCGCTCCTGGTTGATGACAGCCGCTCCGTCCTCAACTTCCTGAAACGTCACATCGAGGCGGAAGGACTGGTCGAGGCCACGACCTTCCTCGATCCCGTGGAGGCGCTGGTTTGCGCCCAGGAGCGCGTGTTCGATCTGGTGCTGGTCGACTACGAGATGCCGCATATGGACGGCATCAGCTTCATCCGGACCTTCCGCAGGCTTCCTGGCTGCACCGACATCCCGATCGCAATGATCACCTCGCGTCAGACCGATGACGCCAAGATGGCGGCGCTGCAGGCCGGTGCAACGGACTTTCTACCGAAGCAGCCACAAAGCCTCGAGATGACGGTGCGCCTGCGGAATTTAATTCAGCTTGGTGCAGCCGTGCGCAAGCTCAACGACCGCGCCGCACATCTCGCCAGCGAAGTCGCAGCGGCAACACAAAAGCTCGGTGAGCGCGAGGAGGAGATCATCCTGCGGCTCGCGCTCGCGGTCGAATACCGCGACAACGACACCGGCGAGCACACGCTGCGAGTCGCCAGGTACAGCCGCATCATCGCCGAGCAGCTCGGCTTGCCGGCCCGGCTCTGCCGCGACATCTATCTGGCCGCTCCCCTGCACGACGTTGGCAAGGTCGCCATTCCCGACAATATCCTGCTCAAGCCGGGCAGGCTCACCGACGAGGAGATGGCGGTGATCCGGACGCATGCGACGATCGGAGAGCGGATCCTGGCCGATTCCAGCTGCGAGCTGATCCGGCTCGGTGCGCAAATTGCCGCAGGCCATCACGAGCGCTGGGACGGCGCGGGGTATCCGAACGGCCTCGAGGCGGATGAAATCCCGGTCGCCGCACGCGTGGTCGCAGTCGCCGACGTCTTCGACGCCCTGACGACGCGGCGGCCGTACAAGGAGCCGATGCCGCTCGAGGCGGCGCGCAGCTACCTCGCCGAGAACGCGGGGCGGCAGTTCGATCCGGCCTGCGTCGAGGCCTTCCTGTCGCGCTGGGACGAGGTGGTCGAGATCGCCGCCGGCCAGCGGGCGTCTCCTTTTCAGAGGACCGAGGCCCCTCTGGCTCCCGTTGTTGAGGATACAGCGGAGAGCCGTCCGGTCGAGGACCATTCCGCCAAGGCAGTCCCGGCCGCCTGACCTGATCAACCGGTCAACACCTTGCCGCGGCTCCATTTTTTTCTCTGGTCGCCGGTTTGAACCTGTTCCTGTTAAAGTGGCACCAACAACTAAGAGTGATTTTGGTCACACTTGCTTGGGGCACCCTGCTGTAAGCATCGAACCGGGACGGGCCGGTAGAGCATCGTCGAATTGGATGAGAATTCCCATGAAAAGCCTGATCGGCGCCTTCGTCGGCGCGTTCTGCCTTGCTGCCCCCGCTTTGGCGCAGACTCCTGCCGCGATCGTCGAGGACGTTCAAGGCAAGGTCGACGGCATCGCGTTCATGGACTATGTGGCGCCGGGCAAGATCATCAAGCTCGGACCCAAGGCCGGCATCACGCTCAGCTACCTCAAATCGTGTGAGCGCGAGACGATCAGCGAGGGCGTCGTTCTGGTCGGCACCGAGCAGAGCACCGTGCAGTTGGGCGAGGTCAAGCGGGAGAAGGTGCCCTGCGACACCAATGCGGCAAAACTGTCGGAGCGCCAGGCGAACCAGAG
The DNA here is from genome assembly GCF_000261685.1 of Bradyrhizobium genomosp. I (2014). GTDB lineage: Bacteria > Pseudomonadota > Alphaproteobacteria > Rhizobiales > Xanthobacteraceae > Bradyrhizobium. The sequence goes on from NZ_AJQE01000029.1 coordinate 26,437, forward strand.
TGCCGCAACGACCTTCCGTAACGTGCGGTCGGACGCCAAGAGCGCCCCGTCCAAGCTGCCGACGCTCTACGGCGTCGCACCACTGGTGCAGGCCAGGAGCGGGAGCACGCTGATCATCGAACGCACCGACGGCAAGGAGCCCACGATCACCGTGCCGCTCAGGAACGAAACCATGGTCGGCGGCAAGTTCTATGACTTCGCCAAGGCCGGGAAGTCGCTGACCCCCGGCGGCAGCTACCTCGCCATCCTCGGCGCCAAGCGCTACGCCTTCCAGATCGACGCCAGCGCCACGTCATCGCCGACGCCGATCGTCGGCCGCCTGCTGCGGCTCGAATAGGCGACTCCGCGAAGGTGCGATGCGGCGGATCGGCAGGCGGGACATCGTTGCGGCAATCCTGATTGCGCTCCTTGCGGGCGCGGTCTTCACGTCACCGCCGCTTCAGACGCTGCAAGGTCTCTCCCTCGACATCCTCACGGCGCTGCGCGGCAAGATCATCGGCGATCGCCGTGATCCCGCCACGTCGCCGGTCGTCGTGGTGGCGATCGACGGGGAGACCTACGACACCCCTCCCTTCAAGGGATCGCCGACGCAGACCTGGACGCGCGAGATCGGCCGGGTGCTCGGGAGCATCGCCGAGGGCGGGGCCAAGGTGATCGGCTTCGACGTCATCTTCAAGAACTCGATCGAGCAGTCGGAGATTCCGTTCGGCGACGCGCCGGTCGGCGCCCGCATGCGGGGATTTGACCGGGACTATCTGATAGCCCTGCGGCAGATCTCCGACGCCGGCAAGCTGGTGCTCGGCGAAATCCTGAGCAACGCCCATCCAGAACCACCCTACCGTGCGCAGCAACTGGCGGTGCGAAACAACGTCCGCGCGCTCAACGTCCACACCGACGCGGACGACGTCATCCGGCGGATGCCGCTCACCTTCTCCATCGACGACAAGCCGGTGCCCGCGATGGCCGTCGAACTCGCCGCGCGAGCTCTCGGCGCCAAGCCCGAGATCGGGCCATCCGGCGCCATGGAGTTGTCCGGCTACACGATTCCGAGCGCGGTGCCCAATACGCTGACGCTCAATTTTCGCGGCCAGGGCCGCGACGTCCCGGCCTATTCTTTCGCCGACCTGCGCGCCTGCGCCGAGAAGGGCGACCGCGATTTCTTCCGCCGCAGCTTCGACGGCAAGGTCGTATTGCTCGGCACCATCCTCAGTTTCGAGGACCGCAAGCTGACCTCGATGCGATTGTCCGGCGGCCATGACGGCTCGCCCGCGCCACGATGCGCCCTGCCCGCCCCCGCCAGCACCGTTCAGAAGGCCCGTACCGACATCGCGGGTGTGTTCGTGCATGCCACAGCGATCCGAAACCTGATCGAGCAGGACGCGGTGACCGAGCTCGGCTTCGCCGCGCGGACCGCTCTCACGATTGCGATCGCAGCGATCATCGCCTGCGCGGCCTGCATGCTCGCACCTGTCGGCGCGGTGACCGCCTGGATCGCCGTCATCGCCGTCTACGCAGCCTTCGCCGTCGGTGCGTTCGCACATGCGCTGGCGCTGCCTGTGACTGAACCCGCCCTGGCAAGCCTCGCAGCGCTGGCAATGATGATCGGCTACCGCTTCGTGCTGGCCGATCGCGACGAGCGCTTCCTGCGCAGGAGCTTTGCCTACTATCTCGCGCCTGAGGTCATCGAGACCATGATCGCCTCCGGCAAGATGCCGGCGCTCGGCGGCGAGATGCGCAACGTCACCATGTTCTTCTCCGACCTCAGCGGGTTCTCCTCGATTGCGGAAACCATGACGCCGGTCGAGCTGGTGACGCTGATGAACGAATATCTGTCCGCCATGACCGACATCATCCAAAGCCACGGCGGCTACGTCGACAAATACATCGGCGATTCCATCGTCGCCATGTTCGGCGCGCCGGCCGACGATCCCGCCCACGCGACCAATGCGGTTCGCGCCGCGCTGAAGTGCCACGAGACGCTGGCGGAGCTCAATGCCGGCCACCCCGCTTTCGCCGGCCACGGCCTGTCGCACCGCATCGGGCTCAACAGCGGCGAAGCCGTGGTTGGCAACATCGGCTCCCCCCCCCCCC
>NZ_AJQE01000030.1 GCF_000261685.1 Bradyrhizobium genomosp. I (2014)
CGTCATGAGCGACACCGTGAACGTCGCCTCGCGGCTCGAGGGCGCCAACAAATATTACGGCACGGCGATCATGGCATCGGAATCCACGATGGCGCAGACCGGCGACACATTCGCCTGGCGCGAGCTCGATGCGATCAGGGTCCAGGGGCGCGGCGAGGCGCTCAGGGTGTTCGAGCCGCTGGCGGAGAAGGGCACGGAGAGCGCCGAGCAGATGAAGGTGGCCACGGCGTATGCGGAGGGGCTGGCATGTTGGCGCACAAGGGAGTTTGCGAAGGCCGCTGACGCGTTCGCCAAAATGGCGAAGACCGATCCGGCGTCAGCGCTGTTCGCCAAGCGAGCGAGAGTATTCACCGTAAATCCACCATCGCCGGACTGGACACCAGTCAACACACTCGAAGGAAAGTAGCGTCCTCTCCCCCTCTCCCCCCAAGAAAGCATGAAAGAGCGGCTGCCGTTAAAACGGCAG
>NZ_AJQE01000031.1 GCF_000261685.1 Bradyrhizobium genomosp. I (2014)
CCCACGTAATTCTCCGCGAGCAGGCGCTGCGCCGTCTCGGACGAGAGCAGATAGTCCAGCTCCGTCTGCTGGAGCCGATCCTCATACTCGATCCGGTCGGGGAAGCGATGCAGCAGCATCGTCATCCACCAGGAGAAGCGTTGTGCCTTCCAGATCCGCGCGAGCGCCTTGGCGGAATAGCCTTTGAGACCGGAATCGTCGCCGCTCCGATAGTGCGCGAGCATCGCGTGGTAGAGATAGTAGATGTCGGAAGCGGCGCTGTTCAGTCCGCGCGCGCCGGTCGGCGGCACGATGTGAGCTGCATCTCCGGCGAGGAACAGCCGGCCATAGCTCATCGGCTCGGCGACGAAGCTTCGCAACGGCGCGATGCTTTTCTCGATCGAAGGTCCCGTGATCAGGTGGCCGGCGACCTCCGCCGGAAGGCGGCGCTTCAGCTCGGCCCAGAACGCATCGTCGCTCCAGTCCTCCACCTTGTCGGTCAACGGCACCTGGATGTAGTAGCGGCTCAGCACCTGCGAGCGCAGGGAGCAGAGCGCAAAGCCGCGCTCGTGCCTCACGTAGATCAGCTCAGGCGACACCGGTTTCGTGCGCGACAGTACCCCCAGCCAGCCGAACGGATAGACCTTCTCATATTCGCGCAGCACGTCCTGCGGGATCGATTTGCGGCTGACACCGTGAAAACCGTCGGCGCCGACGATGTAGTCGCAATCGACGCGGATCGTCTCGCCGTTCGAGCGATAGGTCACGTGGGGATGGTCCGACGTCAAATCATGTGGCGTCACGTCCTCCGCGTTGTGCACGACCTTGCCGCCGAGCCGGTCGCGCGCCTCATAGAGGTCGCGCGTCAGCTCGGTCTGGCCATAGACCAGCACCGAATTGCCGCCGGAATGCTTGTGCAGGTCGATCTTGGAGAGCACGCCGCCATGGGCGATCTCGAACCCGCGGTGGATCTCTCCCTCGCGGTCCATCCGCTCGCCGCACTGGGCCTCGCGCATCAGCTTCGCAAAGCCGTGCTCGAGCACGCCGGCGCGGATGCGGGCGAGCACGTGATCGCGGCTGTATTTCTCCAGCACGATGGTGTCGATGCCCTTCAGGTGCAGAAGCTGGGACAGCAACAGCCCGGACGGCCCGCCGCCGATGATACAGACCTGAACTTTCATTTTTGCGTCCTCCCGTCGGCACTTTTTTGCAGGTCCAACGCCGCAAACCGATGGAGGGTTTTGCCTTTGTCTTGTACTATTCGAACATGCGAAGCACAGCCCCCGCCCCGGCGATCCGGGTCTACAATCTGTTCGGCGAGTCCGGCGACCTGCCCGACGTCGTGCATTGCGAGACGATTGCGTCCCGCTCGGTGCTGCATGACTGGACCCTGGCGGTGCACCGCCATGCCCGGCTGCACCAGGTCCTGCTGATCGAGCGCGGCGGCGGCGAGGCAACGCTCGATGGACGCATGGTGCCCTTGAGGCCGATGCAGATCGTCAACGTGCCTGTGGGCCATGTCCATGGCTTCCGCTTCGTGCCGGATACCCAAGGCTGGGTGCTGACCATCGCGGCGGAGATTCTGGACGAGACGCTGCTCGCCGCCGAGGGCCTGCGCGGTGCGCTGTCGCGATCGGCCGTGGTGCGCGGCACGCCGCAGATCCGCGCCACGATGAAGCAGATCTTCGCCGAACACGCCGCTCGCGATTTCGGCCGTGCTCATGTACTCCGCGCCTTGTCGTCGGCCATGGTCGGGCTCGTGGCCCGCGCGCTCACCGGCGAGAGCGGCGGCAGCGGCACGGCGGAAAGCGGACTATTCCGCCGCTTCGAGGCGCTGCTCGAACAGCACCATCTGGAGCGCTGGAGCGTTGCGGACTACGCAGGCGCGCTATCGATCACGCCGACCCATCTCAACCGGATCACGCGGGCAGCGACCGGCGACACCGCTTCGCACCTGATCCTCAACCGGCTGGTCCGCGAGGCACGGCGCAACCTCGTCTACACCAACCTGCCGGTCTCGACGATCGCCTATGCGCTGGGCTTCGAGGACCCCGCCTATTTCAGCCGCGTCTATGCCGCCGCCACGGGATTGTCGCCGCGCGCGTTTCGCGCGCAGCTCCATGGTGACGAAGGCTGAGGCTCCGGATGCCGAACCGCCAAGCGTCGCATTCTACTCGCGCGCGCTTTCCTGCCTGGCATGGATCGGCCCTTCCTCGGGATGCCTCCTTTCATAGTGAAGGAACAGATCGAGCAGCGCCAGAAGCACGATGACGACACCGAAACCGATGCCGAAGTGCATCGCGCGTGTGTGCGCAAAGCCAAGCAACCAGGGCGACACGATGAGCCAGATGCCCATCAAAACGTTGAGCCACTCCTCCCAATCTCGATAGGCAATGATGGCAGCCAGCGACAGGATGCCGATGATCGCGCTCGTTACCCAGAGATCGATCTTGCCCTGGCTGACCGTCATCTTGAACAGCCATGGGGATATGAAGAGGACAGCGGCGAGAAATAGATTGTAGACGTCAGGGACAGTTTCGCGCTCTTGCAACCTGCTCATGACACACCTCTCCACGGGCTATGTCGGAGGAAGCATTTGCAAGCGCTTTGGTTCCCGATCAACGCGCTTCGTATGCTAGACCTTGGTCGCAAGCTGTAGTGCGAGCCGGTCTCCTCGATCCGGCGTCTTCGCGGCACTTACCTTCGTATAGGGCGTCCAATCCTTTGGATAAGGGCCCCTTACCTCCGTACAATAGATCGGCGAATGCGCGCGCCTTAGCGTGTCTGCATTCGGCGCCCTGGCGCTGGTGGCATGGAACCTCCCTGACCTCGGCGCAAGGCGGCCACTTCTGTCCGGTCGTCTGCGCCGCTTTTTCAGCCAGCCCGTCGGCGCCTTCAGTATTTTCGGCCGGATCGTCGGCTTTCGTGTCGAACTGGGGATTTGTGCATAATGTCTTCGTTTGGGAAGATCGCACTCTTTATCGATGGTTCCAATCTCTATGCCACCTCCAAGGCGCTCGGCTTCGACATCGATTACAGGCGGTTGCTCAGCCAGTTTCAAAGCCGGGGTGCGCTGCTGCGCGCCTTTTACTACACGACCGTCATCGAGGATCAGGAGTTTTCGTCAATCCGCCCGCTGATCGATTGGCTCGACTATAACGGATACACCGTCGTCACCAAGCTCACCAAGGAGTTCGTCGACGCCAGCACCGGCCGCCGCAAGGTGAGGGGCAGCATGGATGTCGACCTCGCCGTGAGTGCGATGGAACTCGCCGAACACGTCGATCAGATCGTGTTGTTTTCGGGCGATGGGAATTTTCGATCGCTGGTGGAATCCCTGCAACGCCGCGGTGTCCGCGTGACGGTCGTCTCCACACTCTCCACTCAGCCGCCCATGATCGCCGACGACCTGCGCCGGCAGGCGGACGTCTTCATCGATTTGGCTGAACTGAAGCCAAGAGTGGGGCGCGATCCGGTCGACCGGCCGGCATCGCGCGAGGTGCGGCAGCCACCGCAATTCCTCGCGCGCGGAACGATCAAACGCGACGATCGGGTCGAGTGACCCCTGCGGGACGACCGCCGGATCTTCACACGTCGAAGAATACCGTCTCCTCCGGCCCCTGCAAATTGATCGTGAAGGAATACACGACCTTGCCGGCACGCTCGCTGCGCTTCGCGATCAGCGTCGAGCGACGGGTCGGCTGCTCGATCAGGTTGAGCACGGGGTCGGCGGCATTGGCCGCCTCCTCGTCCGAGAAGTAGAGCCGCGTGTTGAGGCCGATATTGATGCCGCGCGCGACGACCCAGACGTTGATGTGCGGCGCGCATTTGCGGCCCGCCTTGTCGGTGATCGCGCCCGGCTTGATGGTCTCGAAGGTGACGAGGCCGCTATCGAAGTCGGAACCGGCCCGGCCCCAGCCGCGAAACTCCGGCTCCAGCGCGCCTGCCGAGCGATCGGCCGGATGGTTGTAGCGACCGCTCGCATTGGCCTGCCAGATCTCCAGCAGCACGTCGCGCAGCGGCGTGCCGGTGCCGTCGAGCACCTTGCCTTCCAGCGTGATGCGTTCACCTGCGGTGTTCGGCGTCACCAGCACGTTGGAGAAGTTCTTCTCGAAGATGTCGAAGCCGGCCATCGCCGGGATCAAGCCGATATGGACGTAGGGCCCGGCCGTCTGCGAGGCGGTTTCCTTGAGATAGTTGAGCGGCTGCGGCATGGCTCAGTTCCCCTCGGTACGATTTTCGAAATAGGTGGAGCGCTGGCCGCGCAGGACGATGTCGAAGCGGTAGGCGAGCGAATCGAACGGCGTGGAGGCGTTGAGGTCGAGCGGCGCCACGAGGCGGTCGAGCGCGTCCTTGTCCGGGATCGTCGTCAGGATCGGGCAGACCGGGATCAAGGGATCGCCCTCGAAATACATCTGCGTGATCAGCCGCTGCGCGAAGCCCGAGCCGAACACCGAGAAGTGGATGTGGGCCGGGCGCCAGCTGTTGACGTAGTTGCGCCAGGGATAAGGCCCCGGCTTCACGGTGCGGAAATAGTAGTAACCGGTCTCGTCGGTCAGCGCGCGGCCGCAGCCACCGAAATTCGGGTCGATCGGCGCCAGATACGTGTCCTTCTTGTGCCGGTAGCGGCCGCCGGCATTGGCCTGCCAGAACTCGACGAGCGTGTTCGGAACGCCCCGGCCGGTCTCGTCCAGCACGCGGCCGTGGACGATGATGCGCTCGCCGACGGGATCGCCGTCCTTGGCGTAGTTGCGGATCAGGTCGTTGTCGAGCGGGCCGAGATCATTGTGCCCGAACACCGGCCCCGTGATCTCCGAGACCGAGTTCTCCAGCGACAACAGCGCCTGGCGCGGCGAGCGCAGCACCGAGGATTTGTACCCCGGCGCATGCGCCGGCGGATGGATGGAGCGGTCGCGCTGGAAGAAGCCGCCGTCGCCGAGCGGCGGCGTGAAGGGCTCGGGACGATTGAGGCGGGGATCCCGCAAGGCTGGCGCCTGGACATTCATTGGCGTTGTCTCTCCCTGTGGGCGCCCGGGTCCGGGCGCCCGGCTTGTCGGGAGATCATGGGACGGTCTATTCTCAAGATAAATAGATCGATTATAATGAATTCCATGAAGGAAATCGATCATTTAGCGCTCGACGGCCACGCGCTCGAACTGTTCCTCGCCGTGCTGGAGGAGGGATCGGTCACCGCTGCGGCAACGCGGATCGGCCTGACGCAATCGGCGGTCAGCCACGGACTGAACAAGCTGCGGCGGATCGCCGGCGATCCCCTGTTCGCCAAATCCGGCCGCGGCATCGTCGCCACGGCGCACGCCCAGGCCCTCGCGACGAAGGCGCGCGCGCTGATCGACGAGATGCGCAGCTTTGCCGGCGGCGTCACCTTCGCGCCGGCGCAGGCCCAGCTCTCGCTGACGGTGGCCGCCAATGACTTCCAGCGCGACCTGCTGCTGCCGCGTTTCTTCAACCATGTTGCGGAGCAGGTGAAGAGCCTGAACCTGCGCGTGATCCCCTCACAGTCGCCTTCGCCCGCGATGCTGCGCGAAAACCGCTGCGATCTCCTGATCACGCCGCTACCGCCATCCGGCGTCGACATCGTGCAGAAGCGGCTGCTGAGGGATCACTACGTCTGCTACTACGACGCAAAGGCGCGTGCTGCGCCGGCCAGCCGCAACGCCTATCTCGCGGCGCGTCACATCACCGTGGTCTACACCGACAACGAGCGGCTGGACTTCGACCGGCGGCTCGCGGCAAACGGGCTTCACCGCGACATCGCGATCTCCGTGCCGAGCTTCTCCGGCGTGCCATCCTTCCTGCGCGGCTCGCAGATGCTTGCGAGCATGCCGAGCCTGCTCGCATCCGGTGTGATGCGCGATTTCGCGCATGCGCGAATTCCATTGGCCTCCCGCACGCGAACGCTGGCCGAGCTGCCGATGTTCATGGTCTGGCACCAGCGCTATCAGAAGGACCCTGCCCATCGCTGGATCAGGACTGAGCTCGAGACCGTTGCGGCGACGGCCGCCGCCTGAACGACGGGCCCGCCGCCGCAAGAACCCGATTCCCGCCAGACCCACTGGTTGCGCAGGGGGAGGCACGCTAAAATCCCGCCATGACAGTGACCGACATTGCGAGCCGGACCTACAATCACAGCTGGCGGCTGGATCCCATCATCCGCAGCCTGCTGGATACCGACTTCTACAAGCTATTGATGTTGCAGATGATTCGGGAGGATTACCCGAGTCAGCAGGTGACCTTCTCGGTCATCAACCGCTCGCGCCATGTGCGGCTCGCCGAGATCATCGACGAGGGCGAGCTGCGCGCCCAGCTCGACCATGCCCGCACCATCCGCTTCAGCAAGAAAGAGCTGATCTGGCTGGCCGGCAACACCTTCTACGGCAAGACCCATATGTTCTCGGCGGACTTCATCCGCTGGCTGGCGGAATTCCGCCTGCCCGAATACGAGCTGCGCAAGGTCGAGGGCCAGTACGAGCTGCATTTCCACGGCCCCTGGACCCACACGACCATGTGGGAGATTCCGGCGCTTGCGATCCTCAATGAGCTGCGTTCGCGTGCAGCAATGAAGGGCCGCGGCCGCTTCGAGCTCGACGTGCTCTACGCCCGCGCCAAGGCCAAGCTGTGGACCAAGGTCGAACGGCTGCGGAAGCTCGAGAACCTGCGGCTCTCCGACTTCGGCACCCGCCGCCGTCACGGGTTCCTCTGGCAGCGCTGGTGCGTCGAGGCGGTGAAGGAAGGCCTGGGCTCATCCTTCATCGGCACATCCAACGTGCTGCTCGCAATGGACAACGATCTCGAAGCCATCGGCACCAACGCGCATGAGCTGCCGATGGTCGCAGCCGCGCTCGCCAGGGACGACGAGGAATTGCGCTGGGCGCCTTACCGCATTCTCGACCAATGGCGCCAGACCTATGGCGGCAACCTCCTGATCGCGCTGCCCGACGCCTTCGGCACCAAGGCCTTCCTGCGCGATGCGCCGGAATGGGTCGCCGACTGGACCGGCTTCCGCCCCGACAGCGCGCCGCCGATCCAGGCCGGCGAGGAGATCGTCGCCTGGTGGCAGAAGAAGGGCCGCAACCCCAAGGACAAGCTGCTCGTCTTTTCCGACGCGATGGACGTCGGCTCGATCGAGGAGACCTATCATCACTTCGCCGGTCGCGTGCGGCTCTCCTTCGGCTGGGGCACCAACCTCACCAACGACTTCGTCGGCTGCACGCCGGACGGCTCGTTCAGCCTCGATCCGATCTCGCTGGTCTGCAAGGTCTCGTCGGTCGACGGCCATCCGGCCGTCAAGCTCTCCGACAATCCGGAGAAGGCGACCGGCCTTCCCTCGGAGATCGAGCGGTACCTGCGCGTGTTCGGCGACGCCGGTCGCGTGCGCCAGCCGGTGCTGGTATAGCACCGGACCAAGCTCCCTCGATCAGGTAGATCGCGCAGGACGGAATGCACGGCATTGGTTCGGCGATACCGCGCCGGTCCCGGTTCGCCGGTATTTGAAGCGATTTGCGGGCGGCTACTTCACGACGGCTTCACCCTGTGACGGAGTCCCTTGCGCCTTTCAGGTCGAGTTAAGCAACCATCCCGTCTACTTTGCGTTGCAGGCGCAACGCTCGGTTGGGATCGTCGATCGACTTGGGGAATAGAGTGCTTCGCAGAACAGCGACGTCGGCGGAGGGGCGCAACCTCCTTCACGTCATCAAGCTCGTCTCGCCTTTCGTGATGGTCGTCGTGCTCCAGGCGGCGATCGCGGGATTCAGTCTCGAGGTGATGTCCTCGGTCCGCGCCTATGTCGCGGGCGAAGCACTTTGGTCGCGCTCGCAGAAGAATGCCGTCTATTTCCTCAATCTCTATCTGCATTCGGGTGAGACCAGCCAGTTCGCGCAATACCAGGCCTCGCTCGCCGTTCCCATCGGGGACGAGTTCGCGCGCTGGGCGCTCGAGCGCGATCCGGTCGACGTCGAGGCCGCCCGCATCGGCTTCCTGCAAGGCGGCAACCATCCCGATGACGTACCGGGTCTGATCTGGCTGTTTCGCTACTTCAGCCGCGTCAGCTTCCTTCAGAACGCGATCCGCGAGTGGGCTGCCACCGACCCCATGCTGCTGGAGCTCAGCATCTTTGGCGAGGTCATCCGGTCCGCGCTGGAGAACGGCCCCATTCAGGACGACGATCGCCTGCGATTCCTGTCGTCACGGCTCTCGGAGCTCAATGCCCAGTTCACGGTGCACGCCAACCGGTTCTCCACCGTTCTCGGCGAAGGCTCCCGCGCGATCAAGGTGACGCTGACTTGCATCAACATCGTCACCGCCGCGACGCTGATCCTGCTTCTGATCTGGCATACGCGGCGGCTGGTGCTGCAACGGCAGGCGTTCGAAGACGCCTTGCATGCCGAGAAGGAGCGCCTGGCCTGGCAGGCATCGCACGACTGGCTGACCGGCCTGTCAAACCGTCGCGCCTTCGAGGCGCGCCTGCAAAGCGAGCTCGACAATGCGGCGGCGGGTGCGCTCGGCCTCATCCTGCTCGACCTCGACCAGTTCAAGAGTGTCAACGATAGCTGCGGCCACCTTGCCGGCGACCGCCTGCTCTGCCAGGTCTCGCGCCTCCTGCAACAGGGCCGGCATGCGCATGATCTGGTGGCCCGGCTTGGCGGTGACGAATTCGGTCTGATCCTGCCGCGATGCTCGCCCTTCGATGCCGTCGATATTGCCGAGCGTCTGCGCAGATCGCTCGAGCTGTTCAATTTCGCCTGGGACGATCGCTGCTTTGCGGTCACCGCCAGCATCGGCGTGGCCTGCATCGCCGACCGCAACACCACGCTCGAGGATGCGATGCGGCGCGCCGATGCCGCCTGCTATCGCGCCAAGGAAAAGGGACGCAACCGTGTTCAGGTCGAGAGCGGAAGACCCGGCGTCGTCGCCGTCGCAGCCCGGCCGCGCGAGGCTGCGCGCGCCTGACGCGGCTCGCCACCGTCACCGCGGGGGCAAGAATCCCGAGCCCTCTGAGATGCACGTCGAGGAACCGTTGGTCACAAAGGCAGACCGTCGCCTACCTTCGCGACGGTCTATTTCGATTTCAACCGAGACAAGGAAATCACGCCGCCGTCCGCCGCTCCTGCGCGTAGCGCACCAGCGCGGTGAAGCGATAGATGCCGTGCACGAACTTGCCGTAGGGCATGGTGATGAACAACGCGAACACGGCGCCGAGATGCAGCGCGAGCAGCGGCCCCATCGCGCCAGTCTCGCGCAGGACCAGCAGCAGCATCCCGCTGAGGCCAGTAAGGAACAGCATGGCGATGAACCCTACATCCATGCCGTAACGACTCTCGTCAAGCAATGCCGGATCGCGTCGCATCCTGGCCGAGAACAGGCCGATCGGCCCGACGATCAGGCCGATGCCGCCGAGCGTGCCCAGCACCACCGGCACGTCCCACCACGGATATGGCGCCTCGCGGCCGAGCAGATAGTGATACAGCGTCGCCACCGACGTCGCGGCAAAGCAGAGCAGGAAGCCGTAGAAGGTCAGGTGGTGATAGCGCTTGCGCCGGTCGGTGGGCTTGTCGTCCTCGTTGTAGCAACCGACGCCGCCGCCATGGAGATAGCGCAACTCGCCGGCGTCGCGGATCGCCTGGAAGATCGAGCCGCCGTCCGCGCGGCCGCCAATGGGCGCGCCGATGTCGCGCCAGAAGGCGCGCACGCTCATAGCGAGGGCGAAGATCGCGTAAAGGAATGCAGCGCCGAAGAGCCAGACCATCGCGCTATGCGGCATCAGCCTGTAGAACGCGCCGGGTCCGGTCTGCACGCCGAGCAGCACGCCGCGGTCGTTGAGCGCAACGAAGCCGAGAATGAAGGCGGCCATGCTGAGCGCGGCGATGATGCTGATGACGAGCCCGTTGCGCGCAAACGCGCCGGACAGCGCCTGCGGCCAGGCATAGGCCGCATAGGATTCCGCGCGCGCGACCGCCAGCGTCTTGGGGACGTTGACGTTGAACTCGTGCGGCGGCGAGAACTGGCAGTCGACGTAGCAGGCGCCGCAGGCATGGCAGAGATTGGCGAGATAGTTGAGGTCGCCGTCGGAGAAGGCGCGGCGCATCTCCATGGCGGGAAACACCGCGCACAGACCCTCGCAGTAGCGGCAGGAATTGCAGACCGTCATCAGACGGTCGGCCTCGTCGAGAATCCTAGTTCCGTGCATGTCTTGCCGCTTCCCGTCCCGCGATCCGCCCGAACACGCTGCCGATGGTCATGCCCATTCCGGCGGCATAGCCCTTGCCGAGGACGTTGCCGGCCATGATCTCGCCGGCCGCGAACATGTTGCCCGACGGCTTGCCGTCAGCCATCAGCATCCGCGCCTCCTTGTTCACGCGCGTGCCGAGATAGGTGAAGGTGATGCCGGGCCGCACCGGATAGGCAAGAAAAGGCGATGTCTCGATCCGACGCGCCCAATGCGTCTTCGGCGGCGCGATGCCTTCGGTACGGCAGTCGTCGAGGATGGTGTGGTCGAACGTGCCGGGCCGCACCGCGGCATTGAACTCGGTGACGGTCTTCTCCAGCGCGGCCGGTTCGAGATCGAGCTTGCCGGCGAGCTCGGCCACCGTTTGCCCGGCAATGGGCGGAAACAGCGTCGGCATGAAGCTGGTGACGACGGTGGAATCGAAGATGATGTAGGCGATCTGGTCGGGCTGCGCCGCGACCAGCCGGCCCCAGATCGCGTAGCGCTTCGGCCAGATGTCCTCGCCCTCGTCGTAGAAGCGCTGCGCGTGCTTGTTGACGACGATGCCGAACACGACCGAGTCGTGCCGCGTGATGATGCCGCCGTCGAACTTCGGCGCGCGGGCGTCGATCGCGACCGCATGGCACTGGGTGGGATCGCCGACCTCCTGCACGCCCTTGTCGAGCAGCATCTTCAGGATCGAGCCACGATTATAGGGCGTGCCGCGGATCAGGAAGTTGTCGGCGGCTTCGCCCCAATATTGCTTCAGCCATTCGATGTTGGCCTCGAAGCCGCCGGCCGCTGCGACCAGCGAGGTGGCGCGGATCTCGGTCTCACCCTTCACCGGCCGCTTCAGGCGCGCGGCAAGGAACATGCCGTCCTCGATCACGAGATCGGTGACCTCGGCATCGTATTCGACCTCGACGCCGAGCCGCTCGGCGGTGAGATAGAGCGCATTGAGCATCGCGCGGCCCCCGCCGAGAAAGAAGGAGTTGGTGCGGCCGAGGCTCAGCGTGCCGCCGAGCGAAGGCTGCCAGCGCACGCCCTGCTCCACGATCCAGTGCAGGATGTCCCTGGACTCGCGGATCATGTGACGGGCCAGCACTTCGTCAGTCTGCCCGCCGGTGACACGCAGCAGGTCCTCCCAGAATTCCTCCTCGGTGTAGGGACCGGTGAGGATTTCGGTCGCAGCGTCATGGGCGCAGCGCATATTGCGGGTGTGGCGGGTGTTGCCGCCGCGATAGAATTTCGGCGCGCCTTCGAGCACGAGCACCGAGGCGCCGCCGCGCCGGGCGCTGATCGCCGCGCACAGCGCCGCATTGCCGCCGCCGATCACCAGCACGTCGTATTTGCTGCCCATACCGTCTGCCCGATGGCACTCAAGAGTAGAGACATTCCGTTCGTCGGCGGCATGCTCGACCACGTCCGCCATTGCGCACGTTTGTATACAAAGATATACATAAGACGTGCAAGCGGCGTCTCTGCATGGGCAGGATGCGCATCGAGGGATCATGGCCAGACGCGCGGCAAAGACAGGCGGATCGGTTTCGCGCGGCGCCGGCGTGGCGCTGGGCGAAGCCGTGTTCCGCTCGCTGTGCGAGGCCCTCCAGGCCGGCAGCTACCGCGCCGGCGACCGCCTGCGCGAGGAGGAAGTGGCGCAGCGGCTGAAGGTCAGCCGCACACCGGTGCGCGAAGCTCTGGGGCGCCTTGCCGCGCGCGGCTTCGTCGAGCCCGCTGGCGGGCGCGGCCTGATCGTGCGCAATCTCGACATTTCCGAGGTGCTCGAGCTCTACGCCATGCGTGAGATCATGGAAGGCGCCGCCGCGCGCCTCGCCTCCGAGCACGCCTCAACGACGGAGATCGACGCGCTCCGGGATATCGAGCAGGCTTTTGTCGAGGCGTCGGAGATCGATGCAGGCGAGATGGCGAGGCTCAATCGCGCCTTCCACGAGGCCATCTGCCGCGCCGCGCGCAATCGCTATCTCGACAATGCCTCCTGCGAATTGCAGGACTGGATCGCCCTGCTCGGCCCGACCACCTTCACGGTGACCGGACGCCCTTCAACCAGCCATGGCGAGCATCAGGCGATCATCGACGCCATCGCCGCGCGCGACGGCGACAAGGCCGAACAGCTGGCGCGCGCGCATATCCGGGAAGCGCTGCGCTGCCGGCTGAAATTGTTGCAGAAGCAATAGACGAGACGCTCACGCGAGCACGTCCGCAACGACCGCCTTGAGGACATCCCGCACATCTGTGGGCTTGAGCCGCACCTGCAAGCCGCGCTGGCCGCCGTTGAGGTAGACGAGGTCATGTACCAGCGCGCTCTGTTCGATCACGGTGCGCACCGGCTTCCGCTGCCCGAACGGGCTGATGCCGCCGACCTTGTAGCCGGTGACGCGCTCGGCTTCAGGCGGCTTCATCATCTGGGCGGACTTGCCGCTTGTCGCAGCGGCAAGCTTCTTCATCGACACCTCCTGGTCGGACGGAACGACCACGCAGACCGGCTTGCCGTCCACCAGCGCCATCAGCGTCTTCAGGACGCGCGCCGGGTCCTCGCCGAGGGCGGCGGCCGCCTGGAGACCGATGCTCTCGGCGTCGGGATCATAGTCGTAGGTGTGGACGGTGAAGGCGAGACCGGCGGTCGCGAGCGCACGTGTGGCGGGGGTGACTTTGGACATGGGCGATGTTTATCACCGTCATTGCGAGGAGCGAAGCGACGAAGCAATCCAGACTGTCTCCGCGCAGAGATGCTGGATTGCTTCCCTGCGCTCGCAATGACGGTGTGGGCCCAGATGAGCACCACACCCACAGTGTCGTCCCGGCGAAGGCCGGGACCCATAACCCCAGGGAGAAGTTTTGCGAAGACCCGTCGTTCGGGACTGCGACCATCTGCAATCGAGAGATCACGCGGTATGGGTCCCGGCGTTTCGCCGGGACGACACCGCATGTTTGGAAGCTTAAGCCGCCAAACGACGAGGCTCTCCCTACTCCGCCGCGTCCCGCATTTCGGCGCGCTCGGCCCTTACCGCGCAGAACTTGAACTCCGGAATCTTGCCGAACGGATCGAGCGCGGGGTTGGTCAAGAGGTTCGCCGCAGCCTCCGCGTAGCAGAACGGCATGAAGACCATGTTCTCGGGCACGTCGCGGTCGGAGCGCACCTTGACCTCGACCGCGCCGCGGCGGGTCTCCAGACGGATGAAATCGCCCGGTGCGAGCTTCTTCCTGCGCATATCCTTCGGCGACATGAAGGCGACCGCTTCCGGCTCGATCTGGTCGAGCACCTGCGCGCGGCGCGTCATCGAGCCGGTGTGCCAGTGCTCCAGCACGCGGCCGGTCGACAGCACCATCGGATACTCGTCGTCGGGCAGCTCATCCGGCGGGATGACCTTGGCCGGCACGATCTTGCCGCGGCCGCTCGCGGTCGGGAAGCCCGTGGTGAAGATGATCTCGTTGCCGGGCTTGTCGGGAGCATCGGCCGGATAGGTGACCGCGCCTTCGCGCACCAACCGTTCCCAGCTGATGTTCTTCAGCGACGGCATCAGCTCCGCCATCTCGGTGTAGACGTCGCCGGGGCCGGAATAATTCCACGGCAGGCCCATCCGCTTGCCGATCTCCTGGATGATCCAGAGATCCTGCCGCGCATCGCCCGGCGGCTTGATCACCTGACGCGCGAGCTGCACGCGACGGTCGGTGTTGGTGAACGAGCCCTCCTTCTCGGCGAAGGCCGAGGCCGGCAGGATCACGTCGGCGTGGAACGCGGTCTCGGTGACGAAGAGGTCCTGCACCACGAGATGATCGAGCATCGCCAGCGCCTGGCGCGCATGCTGGAGATCGGGATCGGACATCGCGGGGTTCTCGCCCTCGATATACATGCCCGTGATCTCGCCGGCATGGATCGCGTTCATGATCTCGACCACGGTCAGGCCGCGCACGGGATCGAGATCGTGCTGCCAGAGCTTTTCGAACGCGCCGCGCATGTCGTCGCGGCCGACCGGCTGATAATCCGGCAGGAACATCGGGATCAGGCCGGCGTCGGAGGCTCCCTGCACGTTGTTCTGGCCGCGCAGCGGATGCAGGCCGGTGCCGGGACGGCCGACCTGACCGGTGATCAGCGCCAGCGCAATCAGGCAACGCGCATTGTCGGTGCCGTGGACATGCTGGCTGATGCCCATACCCCAGAAGATGATCGACGATTTCGCGCGCGCATAGGTTCGCGCCACCTCGCGCAGCGTCTGCGCCGGGATGCCGCAGATCGGCTCCATCTTTTCCGGCGTGAACTCCTTGATCTTCTCCTTGAGCTCCTCGAAGCCCTCGGTGTAGCCGGCGATGTACTGGTCATCGGTCAGGCCTTCAGCGATGATCGTGTTGATCATCGCGTTCAGCATCGCGACGTCGGAGCCCGGCTTGAACTGCAGATGCATGGTCGCGTGGCGCGACAGCGACTGCCGGCGCGGATCCATCACGAACAGTTTTGCACCATTCTGCTTGACCGCGTTCTTGATGAAGGTCGCAGCGACCGGATGATTCACGGTCGGATTGGCGCCGATCACGATGATGACCTCGGCATCCATTGCAGCAGAGAACGGCGCCGATACCGCGCCCGAGCTCAGGCCTTCGAACAGCGCCGCCACCGACGAGGCGTGGCATAGACGGGTGCAATGGTCGACATTGTTCGAACCGAAACCCGTGCGCACCAGCTTCTGAAACAGATAGGCCTCTTCGTTGGAGCCCTTCGCCGAGCCGAAGCCCGCCAGCGCCTTCACGCCCTTCTCGTCACGGATCCTGACGAGGCCCCTGGCGGCGATGTCGAGGGCCTCCTCCCAGCTCGCTTCGCGGAAATGGGTGAAGGGATTGGCCGGGTCGACCTGGTCGTTGGCATCCTTCTTCGCATTCGGCAGCCGCACCAGCGGCTTTGTGAGACGATGCGGATGATGGATGTAGTCGAAGCCGAAGCGGCCCTTGACGCAAAGGCGATTGTGATTGGCGGGGCCGTCGCGGCCCTCCGCATAGATCACCTTCTCGTCCTTGACCTCATAGGTGACCTGGCAGCCGACGCCGCAGAACGGGCAGAGCGAGTCGACCTTCCTGTCGGCATAGGTAACGCGCGTCTGCGCATCGTCGAGCATCACGGCCGGCATCAACGCGCCGGTCGGGCAGGCCTGCACGCATTCGCCGCAGGCAACGCAGGTGGACTCGCCCATGGGATCGTCGAAGTCGAACACGATTTTCGAATCGTGATTGCGATAAGCCATGCCGATGACGTCGTTGACTTGCACTTCGCGGCAGGCGCGCACGCACAGCCCGCACTGGATGCAGGCATCGAGATTGACGCGCATCGCCGGATGGCTGGCGTCGGTCGCCCAGCGCTCGGCGGCGGGGAAGCGGCTCTCGGTGACGCCCGTCGTCTCGGCCCAGTGCCAGAATTTCGAATCCGGATCGTGCGAGGTCTCGCGCGCCGGCTGGTCGGCGACCAGCAGCTCCATCACCATCTTTTGCGCCGACACCGCGCGCGCGGACTCGGTCTTCACCTTCATGCCGACCGACGGCGTGCGCTTGCAGGACGCCGCCAGCACGCGCTCACCCTCGATCTCGACCATGCAGGCGCGGCAATTGCCGTCCGGGCGATAGTCCGGCGCCGGCGAATAGCACAGATGCGGAATCTCGCGTCCCTGGCGTTTTGCGACTTGCCAGATCGTCTCGCCGGGATTGGCCTCGACCTGCTTGCCGTCGAGCTCGAACGTAATCTTCGTCATTCGGCCGCTTCCTTGAACTCGTCAGGGAAATATTTGATCACGGAGGACAGCGGATTCGATGCCGCCTGTCCGAGCCCGCAGATCGAGGCATCGCGCATCGCCTGGCTCAATTCTTCCAGCAGGGCCCGGTTCCAGACCGGCTTCTGCATTAGCAGCGCCGCCTTCTGGGTTCCGACACGGCACGGCGTGCACTGGCCGCAGCTCTCGTCCTCGAAGAATTTCATCAGGTTCAATGCGGCCGCGCGCACGCTGTCCTTTTGCGACAGGATCACGACCGCTGCCGAGCCGATGAAGCAGCCGTATTTTTCCAGTGTGCCGAAATCGAGCGGGATGTCGTCCATCGACGCCGGCAGGATGCCGCCGGACGCACCGCCCGGCAGGTACGCGTAGAACTGATGGCCGTCGGCCATGCCGCCGCAATATTCCTCGATCAGCTCGCGTACGGTGATGCCGGCGGGCGCCAGCTTCATGCCGGGATTCTTCACGCGTCCCGAGACCGAGAAGCTGCGCAGGCCGTGACGCTCGTGGCGGCCATGGCCCTTCCACCAGTCGGCGCCCTTCTCGACGATGTCGCGCACCCACCACAGCGTCTCGATGTTGTTGATCAGCGTCGGCAGGCCGAACAGGCCGACCTGGAACGGATACGGCGGCTTGTGCCTGGGCAGGCCGCGCTTGCCCTCGATGCTCTCCAGCAGCGAGGATTCTTCGCCGCAGATATAGGCGCCGGCGCCGCGGCGCATGTGCAGCGTCGGGCCGCCCGGCGGGAGCTTTGCGATCTCGCGTTCGAGGATCTCGCGCGAGGCCGGATATTCGTCGCGCAGATAGATGTAGACGTCGGAGGCCTGGACCACATGCGCGCCGATCAGCATGCCCTCGATGAACCGGTGCGGATCGGTTTCGAGATAGTAGCGATCCTTGAACGTACCGGGCTCGCCTTCGTCGCCGTTGATCGCCATCAGCCGCGGGCCGGGCTCGCCCAGCACTGCGCGCCATTTGCGCCCCGTCGGGAAGCCGGCGCCGCCGAGGCCGCGCAGCGAAGCGTCGTCGAGCGCCTTCAGGAGATCGTCCTTCGAGAGTTCGCCCGAACGTACGCGATTGAGCAGCTTGTAGCCACCGCCGGCGACATAGGCGTCGTACTCGGTATGCTCAGGCAGATGCACGTGCGTGTCGCCGGCCTTGGCCGCCGCCATCACATTGGCGACGGTGGCGTGATCGACGAAGTTGTGACCGACTTCCGCGGCAGGCGCAGTATCACAACGGCCGACGCAGGGCGCGCGCACGACACGGATGCCGGGGCCCGAGGCGCTCTGCAAATCCTGCAAGAGCTTCTCGCCGCCGAGCATCGCGCAGGTCAGCGAATCGCAGACGCGGATCGTCAGCGGCGCGACGTCGGGCTCGCCTTCCTTCACCACGTCGAAATGGGCGTAGAAGGTCGCCGTCTCGAACACCTCGGCGAAGGCGAGCTTCATCTCGTCGGCAAGCGCCGCCAGATGCGCAGCCGAGATCTGGTGATACTTGTCCTGGATCAGGTGCAGATATTCGATCAGCAGATCGCGCCGCCGCGGCCTGTCGCCGAGCAGCTGCTCGATCTCGTGCGCGGCCGTGGGGTCGACCTGGCGCCCCTTGGGCGTCGCCTTGGCTCGCTTCCGCCCCTCGCCCGGATGTTCGAACGAGCGGACCTGTTGCACGTCGTGGCTCATCACTGCGTCTCGTAGACCTTCTTTGGAATAGGTCCAACCCTATCTCTTGGCATACCAGATGCCAACTGAATTCTTGCGCTCGAATAGGCATTTAAGGGCATGCAGCCAACAATGCCGCATGCCCTCTAGATGCCCCCGCGAAGGGATTTGCGCGGTCAGAGGATCTTCACCGCGCTCTCCAGCGTCTTGTAGACACCCCAGGCCAGCGGAACTCCGACGAAGGCCCAGAACAGCGCGGCCTTGAGGTCCAAGCCGCCCGTGCCGATACCGAATGAGCCGTGCTTGATCGTTGCCTCCCCCTTGGCACTTGCGGCCTGAAGTTTGGCGACCTCCTCCTCGCTCATGTTCCACTTCGGATCGACGGGCTTGATCAGGTAATTGCAGATCAAGCCGGCGATCAGCATGGCACAAAGAATGTACATGGTCGTGTTGTAGAGCTGGTCGCGCGGCACCCCGGCCGCAAGCTGGAACTCGCGGATGTAGTTCACCACCACCGGACCGATAATGCCAGCGGTCGACCACGCCGTCAGCAGCCGGCCGTGGATGGCGCCGACGAACTGGGTTCCGAACATGTCGGCGAGATAGGCCGGCACGGTCGCGAAGCCGCCGCCATACATCGACAGGATGATGCCGAAGCCGAGCACGAACAGCAGCTTCGAGCCCATCGCCGCGAAGGTCGGCGCCAGCGCGTAGAGTGCGATCCCGAGGACGAAGAACGTGTAGTAGGTGTTCTTGCGCCCCATGAGGTCCGACATCGACGCCCAGAAGAACCGACCGCCGATGTTGAACAATGACAGCAGGCCGGCAAAGCCCGCAGCGATCGCCGCGATCGTGGCTTTCTGCTCAACCGAGAGCTGGCCGAAGGTCAGCTCCGGATGCCCGATCAGCTTGCCTGCGAAGATCTCCTGGAGCATGGGTGAGGCCATGCCGATCACACCGATACCCGCCGAGACGTTCAGGCAGAGCACCCACCAGATCAGCCAGAATTGCGGCGTCTTGTGCGCGTTGTCGAGGTGCACGTGGTGCTCGGTGATCATCGACTTCTTCTCGCTCGGCGGCGTCCAGCCCTCGGGCTGCCAGCCCGCCGGCGTCACGCGATAGGCGAAGGCGCCGATCATCATGAAGACGAAGTAGACCACCCCCATCGTGACGAAGGTCTCCCAGACACCGACGGAGGCGGGCGTCTTGAAGTAGTTGATCAAGAGATTGGCGAAAGGCGCTCCAATCATGGCACCGCCGCCGAATCCCATGATGGCCATGCCCGTCGCCATGCCGCGACGATCCGGAAACCATTTGATCAAGGTCGACACCGGGGAGATGTAGCCGAGCCCCAGTCCCACGCCGCCGATGACGCCACAACCGAGCCACATGATCCAGAGCTGGTGGACGTAGACGCCGAAGGCACCGATCAGAAGCCCGCCGCCCCAACAGCAGGCGGCGACGATGCCCGCCTTGCGCGGACCGGCGCGCTCGAGCCAGCCGCCCCAGATCGCGGCGGAGACACCCAGCAAGACAAAGAACAGCGTGTACATCCACCCGAGGCTGGCGACCTTCCAGTCGCAGCTCGTGGTGAAGAGCTCCTGCCACAGCGACATGTCCGGGCAGACCTTCGGCGCCGTGATGCCGATCGCACGCGACAGCGGCAGCCAGAACACGGAGAAGCCGTAGGCCATGCCGATACAGAGATGGATGCACAGGGCAGCCGGCGGCACCAGCCAGCGATTGAAGCCGGCTGTCGCGATCGTGCGTTCACGATCGAGGAAGCCGGGAGCACCAACCGGTGCAAGAACGGTATCGGCAGTCGTCATAAGCATTACCTCCCAGGCGCGGCCTTGCCGGCACATCGGTTTGAGACCGGTCGTGTGCGAGCTCGGCAGCCGCGCATGACAGGTCGGACTTCATGCCGAAGCGGAATCATCTGGTGCGCATCGCGTCATGTGCGCCGAGCAAGCAACTGATCGCGGGTGATGTCCCTTCGCCTCGCAAGCAGCGTTGCAGTGACGGCTATCGCGCCCTCATCCCCCTCAACACCCTGTCTTGAGATGAGCAACGCGCGTGCCAGAAGTCGCACCGTGATGATTCAACGACTTCCCGCAGCGCAACGTGCTGCGCCGGACAGAATGTCCGGAAATCCTCGGACAAAATGTCCAATCAGGTCGCTTCCGGCAGCCAGACCGTGAATGTACTTCCCCAACCGACCCGGCTTTCGGCCGTGATCTGTCCGCCCTGGCGCTTGATCAGCGTCTGGCTGATGGATAGGCCCAGCCCGGTGCCTTGCCGCCGTTTCGTGGTGAAGAAGGGATCGAATATCTTTTCGATCACCTCAGCGCTCATGCCGATGCCGGTATCAGTGACTTCGATGGCGACGCCTTGATGGCCGTCGCGCTCGGCATCGAACGAGCGGAGCGTCAGGGTTCCACCGTCTGGCATGGCGTGGATCGCGTTGACGATGAGATTGACCAGGACCTGCTGCAGCTCGCTGCGGTTCATCAGCACGAGCCGGTTGGCGCGGTCGTCCCTGACCACGGCGATCTCGGTCTTGTTCAGAAGATGCTGCACCAGCGGCAGGCAGTCGGAGATGACGCTTGTCGGCGCATGGCGCTCGACATAGCCGGCATACTCCTCCGGCCTTGCAAACTGCAACAGCTTGGTCACGATCTGGCTGATGCGGTGAATCTGCTCGTCGAGCAGGCGAAACTCGACCTTCGCCTTGTCGGCATCGGCCCCGAACACACTGCGGATGACGTCGAGATTGCCCTGCATCACCGCGATCGGATTGTTGATCTCGTGCGCAACGCCGGCGGTGATCTCGCCGATCGCAGCCAGCTTCTCGGACATGATGAGCTGCTTGGTGGTTGCCTCGAGCTTGAGATTGGCGTGCTCGAGGTCCCGGGTGCGCTCCCGCACGCGGACGTTCAGCTCCTCATTCCATTCCCGGAGCTGTCGGTCGCGTTCCTGGATCTGGTCGAGCAGGCTGTCGAGATGAACCGCGACGCGGCCGATCTCGTCACCCAGCACCGGCATCCTGGTGCGGGCGGACAGATTCCCGCGCTCCACCTCGGTAATCGTCGCCGTCACGCGCTCCAGCGGCATGAAGATGGAGCTCGCCCAGCGCAGGAAGATCGGCACGGTCGCGGCGGTGATGGCGACGAACGCTGCGATGATGATCACCAATGTCTGGTATTTGGCTTCGCTGAACGGCTTCTCCAGAAAGCCGACATAGAGCATGCCGACCCGCTTGCCGTAACTGTCGACCAGCGGCTCGTAGGCGGAGATGTACCAGTCATTGACCACGAAAGCGCTGTCGAGCCAGGTGCGCCCCTCGCCCAGCACGGCCGAGCGCACCGCCGCCGACACGCGCGTGCCGAGCGCGCGCCGTCCCTCGAACAGACGGACGTTGGTCGATATCCGCACATCGTCCAGGAACAGCGTCGCAGTGCCCTGGCTGCCCTCCGGCAGGCTCGCCGCGCGATAGACCAGATCGTTGATCGTGTCGATGAATTCGAGATTCTGGTTGAGCAGTGTGCCGCCGACCAGTGCAGCGGCGCCGCCGTCAGGCAGCATCGCCCGGCTCGCCGCATGCACGACCATGCCGCGCGTCTCCGTGCTGCGGTCGGTCGGCACCGCGTTCGGGGTCGGCACGAGACCCAATCGCGCGCGTTCAGCCAGGGTCGGCGAAATTGCGGCGAGCTCGTCATTGCTGAAAATGTCGACGCCGGTTGCAGAGACCTGCCCCGACAGCGCCGACATGATGATCGGCCAGTCATGTCTCGGTTGATGCTGCAGCGGCGGCGATGAGGCCAGGACATCGCCGCGGCCGTTGGTCAGATAGAGGAAATCGAGACCGATTTCCTTTCGGGTCTCGTCGAGCAGATCCCGCAGGGAGCCGCGCGCATCCGGCGCCAGCACCTCATGGAAGCGGGCCGACAGGCTGAGCGCCCGGATCTGGACGCCGGTCTTTTCCAGGATGCGGGCGAGATATTGGTGAGCGATGGTGAGATCGCCGTTCACCTTGGAGATCAAGGTCGCGTCGAACTTCGCGTTCCAGCGATAGATCGCAACGCCGAGCAGGAGCGGCAGGATGACCAGCATCGGCAGCAGCGCGATCGCGAGCAGCCGGAAGCGGACGGAGCGTCCCCGCACGGGCTGGGCGCTGCGACCGGCAGCATCAGACATCCCACAACGCGCATTTGCGGTCGATGGTCTTGCGCGAGATACCAAGGCGCCGAGCCGCCTCCTCGCGATTGCCATTGACCTCCTTCAGCACGCCGAGAATGTGACGGCGCTCGAGCTCCGCGAGACTGTCGGCAGGCGCCGACTGACCGTCGCGGCGGGGACCGGCGAAATCGTCGGGGAAGGCTCCGAGGATCAGCGTGCGCTCGATCAGATTGCGCAGCTCGCGCACATTGCCCGGCCAGTCATAGCTTGCGAGTGCCGACTGCACCGAGGCGTCGATCGGCACCGGCGGCATGCCGAGCTGAACCGACAGCTTGCTCATGAAGATAGCGGCAAGCTCCTGCACGTCATCGCCGCGATCCTTCAGGAGCGGCAGGTGGATCTGCATCACGTTGAGCCGGTAGAACAGGTCGGCCCGGAAACGGCCTCTCTCGACCTCCTTCTGAAGCTCGGCATTGGTTGCGAAGATGAAGCGCAGGTCGACCGGAACTTCGCGCTCGGAGCCAACCGGACGGACGCGGCGGTCTTCAAGCACGCGGAGCAGCTTGCTCTGCATCGGCGGCGGCAGCTCCCCGATCTCGTCGAGGAACAGCGTGCCGCCATGCGCGTACAGGAACAAGCCCTCGCGCCCCGAATCGGCGCCGGTGAAGGCGCCCTTGATGTGTCCGAACAGCTCGGCCTCGATCATCTCGGGCGGGATCGCCGCGCAATTCACGGGCACGAAGGGCTTGTCGGCGCGGTCGGACAGCGAGTGGATCGAGCGCGCGGCCACTTCCTTGCCGGTGCCGGATTCGCCGGTGAGGAGAACCGAGGTGGGCAGGCGCGCGACGCGTGCGATGGTCTCACGCACGCGCAGCGTCGCTGCCGACTGTCCGATCAGATTGTCGCGCAGAAAGGTGCGGTCGGACGAGGCACGCAAAGCATAGCGCAGGACGTAATTCTCGCGCTGGAGGCGGACACGGTCGAGGCATCGTGCCACCGCGTTGAGGATCTGGTTGGAGCGGAACGGCTTGAGCACGAAATCGGCCGCACCGGCGCGCAGGGCCTGGATCGCAGTGTCGAGGTCGGCATAGGCGGTGATCAGGATGGCGTCGGCGAAGAAACCGACGGCGCGCTGCTCGGCGAGCCAATCGACGCCGTTCTTGCCTGGCATGATGTTATCGAGAATGACGACGTCGTAGCGGTTGGAATCGAGCTTGCGCGATGCCTGGTCGGTATCGGCCGCCTCGTCCACCAGCTTGCAGCGCGGCGCAAGCGTGCGCACCAGGAAATTGCGCATGCCCGGCTCGTCGTCGACGATCAGAATGGAGGCCTGCGCCAGCGCGCTGAACTCCGGCCCTGCAGCCGTCTTGCCGAGCTTGACGGCAGGCTCGCGGCCCACCGCGGGACTTGCGCCTGCCCTCGATGTCGAGAATGTCATGCCCGATGTCTTAGGTTTGAGAGTCTTAGGTTCGAGATCATCCACCGCAACAATCGGCGTCTTTCGCATTGCAGCGAAGCTCCGGCCGTTTCCCCCGCAGGCGCAGCATAGTCAAACGTCGCCGCCGTGAACATTCGCCTTTCTACGGGGCGCCGCTCTTTTCGACCAGGAACACGATGCGCGCTTCGTTGCGCTCGGTGATCTCGACCTTGTCGCCGGTCTCGCGGATCAGGTTCGGAATGTCAATCACCGACAAGGGATCGGTGCAGTGAACCTCCAGCTGATCACCCGGCTGCAAAGGCTTGAGCGCCTTGCGCGTCTTCAGGGCGGGCAGCGGGCATTTCAGTCCGGTAAGATCGAGCGTCGTTCTGGTCATGGCCGCAACATGGCGGGACGAAGCGATGGCGTCAACGGAAGGCCTCTAAAGCGTGATGAGGTCAGGTCTGATTGCTGCAACGGCAGAGGTGCCTGCCTCTCCCGCAAGGCAAGCGGGAGAGGTGAGCTCCTCCAGCGGCACGCGGCACGCAGAAATGAATTTGCGCCCTACCCGCGCCCTTCCGACGCGGTCGGCCGCCACACCAGGAGGCGGCGCTCCGCGAGCGTCACCCCGAAATCGATCAGGATGACGAAGGCCGAGAGCACGAACATGCCGGCGAACACGCCGGCAACGTCGAACACGCCCTCGGCCTGCTGGATGAGATAGCCGAGCCCCGCCGCCGATCCCAGATACTCGCCGACGACCGCGCCGACCACGGCAAAACCCACCGAAGTGTGCAGCGAGGAGAACATCCACGACAGCGCCGACGGCCAATAGACGTGCTGCATCAACTGCCGCTCGCTCATGCCGAGCATGCGGCCGTTGTCGAGCACGGTGCGGCTGACTTCCTTCACACCCTGATAGACGTTGAAGAAGACGATGAAGAACACCAGGGTGACGCCGAGCGCGACCTTGGACCAGATGCCGAGGCCGAGCCACAGCGCGAAGATCGGCGCCAGCACGACGCGCGGCAGCGCGTTGACCATCTTCACGTAGGGGTCGAACACTGCGGCGACCAGCGGCTGGCGCGCGAACCAGAAGCCGACCAGCACGCCACCGAGCGATCCGATCACGAAGGCGAGGATCGATTCCGCCAGCGTGATCCCGAGATGCTTCCAGATGACGCCTGAAGCGAACCATTTCACGATCTGGCTGAACACATCGAACGGATTGGAGAAGAAGAACGGCGGCAGCAGGATCTTGCCGAATACCGGGACGGTCGACAGCGCTTGCCACAGCACGATGCAGACGACCGCGACCAGGATTTGCAGCGCCAACAGCATCAACCGCGACATCAAACCGCCTCCGCCGCGTGAGCGGGTTGCGCGTAGCCCTTCATCACCTCGTCCTTCAGCACGCTCCAGATCTCGCGATGGAGCGCATGGAATTCCTTGTCCAGGCGCACCTCGAAGATGTCGCGCGGGCGCGGCAGGCTGACGCGCCAGTCGCCGATGATGCGCGAGGACGGCCCGGCCGACATGATCACGACGCGGTCGGCGAGCGCGATCGCCTCTTCGAGATCGTGGGTGACGAACAGCACGGCCTTGCGGTCCGCATTCCAGAGATCGAGCAGCAGGTTGCCCATGACCTGGCGGGTCTGTGCATCGAGCGGCCCGAACGGCTCGTCCATCAGGAGAATCTTGGGATCGCGAATCAGCACCTGCGCCAGGGCCACGCGCTTGCGCTGGCCGCCGGACAGCATGTGCGGATAGCGGCCCGCGAAGGCACCGAGACCGACCGACGTCAGCCATTTTTGCGCCCGCGGCAGCGCATCAGTGCGCGGCGTGCCCTTGATCTCGAGCCCGATCGCGACATTGTCGAGCGCGGTCTTCCACGGGAACAGCGCGTCGGCCTGGAACAGGTAGCCGGCATCCCGGTTCAGCCCCATCAGCGGCCGGCCGAAAATCTGGACGCTGCCAGCGGCGGGCTTCAGCAGCCCGGCCGCGACGTTGAGCAGGGTCGATTTCCCACAGCCGGTCGGGCCGACGATGGCGACGAACTCGCCCTGGGCGACCGCGAGATGGGCCTTCTCGACTGCCGTATAGACCCGCCCGTCCCCGAGGCGGAACGCGACCTTGGCATCTTCCAGCGCCACTGCCGTGGGCGTCGTCATGGGCGTCCTCCGAATTCAGGCCGATGCCTTAGCCGCTCGCGCGGCCAAGTTCAATCAAGGCGCCAAGCGTGCTACGCATGGGCCCCGCCACCCCGCCCCTCAGAGGCAACCGAGCCGAGCGCACGCCTGATGCCGTCCAGTCCCATGATCGGCTATGCACACGTCACCAAGAGCTTCGGCTCCCTCAAGGCCGTGAACGATGTAACGCTCGACGTCGCCGAGGGCGAGTTTGTGGCGATCGTCGGCGGCTCGGGCTCGGGCAAGACCACGCTGCTGCGGCTCGCCAACCGGCTGATCGAGGCCGACGGCGGCACCATCACGGTCGAGGGCGAGGACGTGAGGAAGGTCGATCCGGTCGCGCTGCGGCGACGGATCGGCTATGTCTTCCAGAGCGGCGGGCTGTTTCCGCACTTGAGCGTCGCCGACAATATCGGGATCACGCCAAGGCTGCTGGGCGAGCCGTCGGCTGCAATCGCAATGCGCGTCGACGAGTTGCTGGAGCTGGTGCAGCTCGAGCGGGCCGCGCATCGCGACCGTCTGCCGGAAGCGCTCTCCGGCGGCCAACGCCAGCGCGTCGGCGTGGCGCGGGCGCTCGCGGCAAGGCCTCGCATCGTGCTGATGGACGAGCCGTTCGGCGCGCTCGATCCCCTCACCCGCGATGCACTCGGCGACGACTATCGTTCGCTGCATCGCAGGCTCGGCCTGACCACCGTGATGATCACCCATGACATGACGGAGGCGATTCTGCTCGCCGACCGCATCGCAGTGATGCGCGGCGGACAGCTGCTCGCGCAGGGCACGCCCGATGAGCTCACCAGGAGCGGCGACGCCTACGTGCTGGAGCTGCTGCGCACGCCGCGGCGCCAGGTCGAGCGGCTGAATGCGCTGTTGCCGCAGAGCGGTGCGGCATGAGCCTCCTCGCCGATCCGCGCTGGGGCGAAGCGCTGGCGCATCTGCCCGACTATCTCGGCAACCATGTGCGGGTGAGCCTTGCCGCACTGGCGCTCGGTCTCGCCGTCAGCCTGCCGCTGGCGATCCTCACGCGCAATCGCCCGGCACCGCGCGCCATGCTGCTCGCATTCGCCAGCATCGTGCAGACCGTGCCTGGGCTGGCGCTGCTTGCGCTGTTCTATCCGCTGCTCCTGCTGGCTGCTTCCGTCGCGCT
Organism: Bradyrhizobium genomosp. I (2014); assembly: GCF_000261685.1. Classification (GTDB taxonomy): domain Bacteria; phylum Pseudomonadota; class Alphaproteobacteria; order Rhizobiales; family Xanthobacteraceae; genus Bradyrhizobium. Next base: position 26,566 of record NZ_AJQE01000031.1, read on the forward strand.
GGCCTGGTTCGGCGTTTCCTTCTCCGCATTCGGCTTCCTGCCGGCGATGCTGGCGCTGGCGCTCTATTCGATGCTGCCGGTCCTGCGAAACGGCATCACCGGGCTCAACGGCATCGATCCCGCGCTGATCGAAGCCGCCAAGGGCGTCGGCATGACCGGGCGGCAGTCGCTGGTCATGGTCGAGCTGCCGCTGGCGCTGCCGGTGATGATGGCGGGCATCCGCACCGCCGCAGTCTGGGTGATCGGCACCGCGACGCTATCGACTCCGATCGGGCAGACCAGTCTCGGCAATTACATCTTTGCCGGGCTCCAGACCCAGAACTGGGTGTTCGTGCTGTTCGGCTGCCTGGCCTCGGCCCTGCTTGCGCTCGCCGTCGATCAACTGCTTGGCCTGATCGAGAACGGCCTGCGTCGTCGCAACCGTCTGCGCGCAGCGCTCGGCTGCGCCGGGATCGCGGCCCTCGTCGCCGCAACCCTGGTGCCGACGATGGGGCGCTCCTCGCAGGGCTACGTCGTCGGCGCCAAGACATTTGCCGAGCAATATGTGCTGTCGGCGCTGCTCAGGGACCGTCTCCAGGCCGCCGGTCTGTCCGCGACGGCGCGCTCGGGCCTCGGCTCAAGCGTGATCTTCGAGGCGCTGAAGGCCGGCGACATCGATCTCTATGTCGACTATTCCGGCACGCTTTGGGCCAACCAGCTCCATCGCACCGACATCAAGCCGCGCGCGGTGCTGCTCGCGGAACTGAAAACGGCGCTCGCCAGGGACAACATCACCCTGTTCGGCGAGCTCGGCTTCGAGAACGCCTATGCGCTGGTGATGCCGAAGCAGCGCGCCGAGGCGCTCGGCATCCGCAGCATCGCCGATCTCGCCGCGCACGCATCGACGATGTCGATTGCCGGCGACTACGAGTTCTTCTCGCGACCGGAATGGGCCGCCCTGCAAAAGGCCTACGGCCTTTCGTTCCGCGCCCAGCGCCAGATGCAGCCGGATTTCATGTATGCGGCCGTCGCCAGCGGCGAGGTCGACGTAATCGCCGGCTACACCAGCGACGGCCTGATCGCGAAGTACGATCTCGTCGCGCTCGACGATATCAGGCACGCGATCCCGCCCTACGACGCCATCCTGCTGCTCGCGCCGAAACGCGCCGGTGACCAGCGATTGAAGGCGGCGCTGAAGCCGCTGCTCGGCAAGATCGACATCGCCACCATGCGCGAAGCCAATTTGCGTGCCAGCGGCAACGACGCGAACTCATCGCCGGATGCGGTGGCGAAGTGGCTGTGGGGAACGATCAGGCACCGATAGGCACAGTCGAGGGGGTGGCCGCGATGGGGAATTCCGGCCACCCCCTCTCGCCCGTCTCCTGGAGGAAGAGAGGGCGATGCCGATCCGCTCACGCCCTCACCTCCTGCCGCTGGAACAGCACGTAGCTGAACGCGAACAGGATGATGGTGCCGGCAACGAGGCCGACGGTCTGCGGCCATGCGATCATGATGCTTTCGCCGAACGGAAGCGGCGCGCCGATCACGGCGCCGCGAAGTTGATCGAGGAACACGGGCCCGAGCGTACGCGTCGTCGGCGACAGCACGGCCAGCATCGCCTCGCCGAACAGGTCGTTCGGCGAAAGTCTCAGCAATTCCTGCGTCCAGACAGCGGTCGCCGGATCGTTCAGGCCGAGCAGCGCATAGCGAGGATCGGACGGCGCAATCAACTGCGCCACGGCCGGGGCCAGCATCGGCCAGAGCACCGTCAGGAACAGCCAGATGCCCAGCGAGACCAGCGCCGCCGTGGCGGCCGACCGGAAGACTGTGGACAGCAGCATCGCAAGCGACAGCCAGACCCCAGCGTAGAAGATCGCCACGACCAAGAAGACCAGCGATCTTGCAATCTCCTCGCCGCCGGGAGGTACACCGAGGAAGAGCAGACCGAGACCGATGACAAGCAGCCACAAGGCGGCAAGGCTGATGCCGATCGTGGCAAGCGCCGCAAGGAACTTCCCCATCAGCAGCGCGTCGCGGTAGATCGGCTGTGCCAGGATGCGCGACAGCGTCCGCCGGCTGTGCTCGCCATTGACGGCGTCGAAGCCGAGCCCGATCGCCATCAGCGGAATGAGAAAACCGAGGATCGCGACGAAAGACGGCAGCGGCGCCTGGTCGGTCGTGAACAGCCGCAGCAGGAGAAACGGATCCTCGGCCGTGGTCTGCCTGAGGCTGCTGATCGCCTCATAGAGCGCCGCCAAGGCCGTGAACACGATCAGGAGTTCCAGCATCAGCATCCGGATGCTGGAGACGTGATCGGCGAGTTCCTTGACGAACACGGTCGACAGTCCCTGGAACGGTGATCCCTCACGCCGCATGACGAACGTCTCCCGCGGGCTGCGCCTGGAAACAGTGTGCATAGATTGCTTCGAGGCTCGGCTCGTCCACCGACAGCTTTCGCAGGGCTCCATCGACCGCGACAACGGCGCGGGCCGCGTCGGGCCGCACATCGCGCTCGGCCGTCATGCGGAAGCGGTCGTCCGCGAGGGTCTCCACCTTGGTCACGCCCGGGATCAGCGCAAGCCGCCGGGCGATGCCGGCCCCCTCGGCCTCGACCTCAACGACGAAGCCCGCGCCAAGCACCTTGACCGCAAGCTCCGGCACGGCTCCCATCAGCTCGATCCGCCCGGCCCGGAACAGCGCGACGCGATCGCAGACACGCTGCACCTGGTCGAGCATGTGGGAGGACAGCAGCACGGTGACGCCCTCGGCTTTCAGCTCGCCGATCAATCCGAGGAATTCCTGCGTCGCCTGCGGATCGAGCCCGGAGGTCGGCTCGTCCAGGATTGCGATCTCGGCGCGCTTCACGATGATCTCGGCCAGGCCCAGCCGCTGCCGCATACCACGCGAGAAGGTCGCGACAGGCTTGGCGGCGACCTCGGCGAGACCAACGCGGGCGAGCGCCGCCTCGATCCGTCCTGCCCGCTCGGCGCGGGCGAGGCCCATCAGCTTGGCCGTGTAGGCGAGGTTTTCAGCGGCCGTCAGCTGATCGTAGAAGCCGACGGCGTCGGGCAGATATCCGACACGCCGCTTGACCTTCAGCGGCTGCCGCGCCGGATCGAAGCCGAGCACGCTGACCTCTCCAGACGATATCTCGGTCAGGCCGAGCATCATCAGGATGGTCGTCGTCTTGCCGGCGCCGTTCGGGCCCAGCAGGCCGAACACCTCGCCGCGGGCGATGCCGAAGTCGACGGCGTCGACGACGACGGTTCTTCCATAGCGTCTGGTCAACCCCCGCGCACTGATCACGAGATCTCGCCGCTCGTTTCTGGTCTCGCTCTGTTGCTCGGTCATCGGCGTCCGAACCTCGCTACTGCGCCCAGCATCAAGAGGAGTGCGAGGCCGATGACTCCGGCGCCCGCAACGCCCCAAACCGTCGATGTGGCGACGGTGATGCGGAACTGGCTGGAAGCACTTTCCCCGCGCGATGTCGCGCGGATGGTGGCCTGATAGTCGCCGGCCAGCGACTTGTCGCTGGGCGTGAGCAGCGCCTGCACCTCGCTGTCCTTGCCGGGCACGAGGCGATCGATCGTCGCCGGCTCGAAAGTCACCTTCCAACCGCTCGGCGCCGTGCCGGCCAGCGCGATGTTCTCGGCCGGTGCCGTGCCGGTGTTGGTGACGACGACCGGTATCGAGCTTTGCTTGCCCGCAACCGCACGCGCGCTCAAGAGGCCGTCGCGCCCGGTGATCTGGAGCTGGGGTTGGCCGACGATGTCGAGCGCAAGTTCGGTGGAGGCCGAGGTGTCCTCCGCCTTCACCGTCACCTTGACGGGGAAATGGCCCGCGTCGACGGTGGTGGGCGGACGCACCTTCAGCTTGATGTCCTTGGACTGCCCGGCATCGATGGGGATCGAGGACAGCTCCTGCGTGCCATACGCCTCGGTGAACGAGGTCTCGAAATTGGTCGGCGCCTCTGCGGCGAAGCTTGCCACGAGGTTGCGGCCCGAATCGTTCTTGATCGAAAGGGTGTAGTCGAAATTGGACTTCGGGCTGCCGCGCAGCGAGGGCAGGCTCGACTTGACGGTTAGTTTCGCGGGCAGCTCCTTTGCGAGCGACACCGCGATCGGAAGCTCCGCGCTTGCACCCTGCCCTTCGGCCCGGACCGTGACGGTATGCGCGCTGAGATCGCTGCCGGCGGGCACGTCGAGCCTGAGCTGAAGTGCGACATTGCCATCAGCAGCGGGCATCGCAGCGCCGACCGGCTGGCCGCCACCGAGCAGCGTCGCGGTCCAGCCGCTCGGCACGCCTGCGACCGAAAGCTGGTAACGTTCCGGCGCCAGACCGTAATCCTGCAAGCGCAGCGAAACATTGGTCGTGGTGCCGGGCTGCACGGTGATCGCCGGATAGTCGGTCATGAGATAGAGGCCCTTGATGTCGTGCGTGGCTTCAGCCGCATGGACGGCCGGGCTCAGCAGCACGAGGGCAAATGCAAGACGCGCAGCATCAAGCGCTCGCATGGACGATACTCCTGCAAGGAAGGTGGATCACGAATGGGCATCGCGCCGCCGGAAAGACGATGGTGACGGCGTGTCGGATGATGGGAGCAATCGTGACGAAGTTTTGGAAGTGGAGTGGCCCGCCAATTACAAGTCGGTGATTTCGGGCATATTCGGCTCAGACTTTAGTTCAAAAATTTCTGCACGAGGAAAAGATTACGAAGCCGTAATGCAAACGGGACGCAAGCGCGTCCGCTACAGCCCCGTGATCATCCCCGCGTCGATCAGCAGCCGGTTCAGCCGCCGCGCCTCGGCGCCGTCCTTGCAGCCGTAGAAGATACCCTTGCAGCGGAGCATGATCTCCTTCTGCTCGGCGAAGGACGGGTCGAGCGGTATGCCGGCGGCCTCCTGGATCACCAGCGGCAGATAGGGGCCGTCGATCGTGTCCATCACGGCCGCGCTTTTCACCGGCTCGAAATTGGCGGCGTCGATCGCATAATAAGTCGCGTAGAGACGCGGATCGTAAGCGTCGAGCTTCTTGCCGAGTGCGCCCTCGTCGAGCCCGGGCTCGAGGATGGCAGGCGCGAACTCCGGCTGATGATCGCCGTAGCGCACAATCAGGAAGGGCTCGCCCGGAAAGGTCTTCTTCAGCCCGGCGACGAAAGCCCTGTACTGCTCGGCGCTCATGGCCTGCCGGCGCAGATATTCGTCGATGAACGGCGCATTGCCCGGTGCGCGCCAGTTCGGCAGCAGGTCGGGCCGGAACCGCGTCTCCCAGGGGAAATGGTTGGCGCCGAGATAGATGAAGGTGAACAGCGGCTTGTTCGGCGGCTGCTGGCCCATCAGCTGGAGCGCCTTGTCGTAGAAGAAGCTGTCAGGTTCGACATCCTTCGCGCCGAGGTTCTTCGCATCGAGAAAGCGCTCGATGCCGGTCGTCATCTGGAAGCTGCGCGCGCCCATGAAGCCGCCATAGGCGGGATAAAGCGACAGCGTATCGTAGCCGCAACGGCGCAGCGCCAGCGGCAAGCCGCGCTCGACACGGCTCGAGGCGATCCGCGTCACGAAATAGGCGAAGCGTCCGAACGAGCGCGAGGAGAGCCCTGCAAGCACGTTGTATTCGGTGAACCAGCTCGGTCCACCATTGCTCTCGGCCAGGAACGTGCGCTGCTTCCCGTCCCAGGACTTGAAGTGGCTGCCATAGCCCTGCGGCACCTTGATCCCTTGCGCGGCGCGGATGTCGAAGCTCGATTCATCATGGATCATGATGATGTTCGGCCGGCGGCCGGCAGGATGGCAGGCATCGACGAGCGGTATGTTGAGCCGTTCATTGGTCGCAGCGGCCGCCTCCATGAAACCGTACTGCGCGAAGTCCGACACCGCGGTGACGCCCGAGCGGAAGAATTTCGAGAGATAGCCGTCGTCGTAGTAGCCGCGCCAGGCTTCATCCGGATGATAGAGCGAATACCCGACAAGCCCGGCGAGGCAGGCGAGCTTGCAGGCCAGCGCCGGCAGGCGGCGGACGCGGAACGGATCGAGCCACCACAGCGAATACATCAACGGCAGCGTGACGAGGCCGGCCAGGATCACCGACCAGCGCAAATTCGGGAAGATCGTGAACAGGAACGCGACGGTGTCGCGGTCGATCATCATCAGATCGATGAAGTTCACCGTCATCTGCACGACGTCGTGCTTGAGCCGCGACAGCAGAACCAGCACGACGACCAGGGTCAGCGATAGAGCGCCCGAGAGCGCCGGCCGTCGCAGCAGCGTGATCCAGAAGAAGTTCAGGATGCCCCAGGCGAGCGCGAAGGACAGGCGCGAACCGAAATCGGTCTCGGTCTCGAACATCAGCGCGAGCGCAGCGAGATGCGGCGCTGCAACCGCGAGCAGGCGCCAGATGCCGAGCGCGGCGACGCTCGCCAGCACGGCGGTCGTGGCAGAAGGACCAGGATTGGGCGCGGACGCCATCGACAATACGCTAAACTTCAACTCCGGCCCGGTGATGCCAAGCCGTCCAGCCGACCGGCCAGGGCGCGGCGCAGCCGGAAGCCTGCACCGTGTCATAAAACTGTAACGGAACCGTCAAGGACAGGCAACGCGCGGTGCGGTCCGACCTTGGCTCAATGTGAGCAAGCGGCGAAGCGCCGCATGGCGGCTGCCGAAGCCGCCCGGTCGTGCCAGGGCTTTGCGATCCCTGCGATGAACAGGTCGAGCACCCTCTGCTCAATTCGCAAGTTGCAGCGCAGCATCGATCAAAGCGCGGCCGAGATCACCGTGGTGATACGGCCCGGCTTCGGATGCGGGGCGGTGGGCCGACGTGCCGGCATCACTGCGGCAGCAACCCGAGCCGCTTGGCGATGATGCGGTCGAGTGTCCGCTTCGGCAGCAGGGCTGCGATCACGTGGCGCATCGGGTCCGGCGTGATCTGATAGCGCACCTTGGGGCTTGCCGCGGTCAGCGCCTCGAACACGATTTCGGCAATGCGCTCGGCCGGCAGCCCCTTCGCGCCGAGCTCCGTCATGAAGGCCATCACCTTGTTGAGCGCCGGCAGATAGGGCGAGTTCTTGTAGACGGACAGATCGATCTGTTCGGCCTTGCTCCAGATCGGCGTCTTCACCGCGCCGGGGGCGACGATGATGACGTCGATGCCGAACAGCATCAGCTCGCGGCGCAGGCTTTCCGACAGTCCCTCGATGGCGTGCTTGGAGGTGCAGTAGGGTGCCGACAGCGGATTGCCGTTCTTGCCCGCAACCGAGCTCATCATCACGATCCGACCCTTCGGTCCCTTCAACGACGGATCGGCGCCGAGCAGCGGCCCGAACACCTGTGTCGCGATGACGGGGCCGATGACGTTGATGTCCATCTGGCGGCGGAAATCATCGGCCGACAATTCGAGCACGGGACCGGCGACCGCGATGCCTGCATTGTTGACAAGGCCTGCCAGCGTCTCGCCGCCCAGTGCTTCGCGGACTGTTCGCCCGGCAGCAAGGACTGCGGCCTCGTCGGTGACGTCGAACAGGAGCGGGGTGAAATTGGCGCCGAACTCACCCTGGAGCCGGTCGGCGTCCGCCTGCTTTCGGACGCTACCGAAGACGCGATAGCCGCGCGCGACCAGAAACTTCGCAATGGCCCAGCCGATACCGGTGGACGCACCGGTGACGACGACAGATCGCATGGTCCTCTCTCCAAGAGTTCCCCCGCAAGATCATGTGGGAGCGAAGGTGCCGGGTACGCAATGGCGTGTGATCGCGATGAGATGGACGCGAGATGAGAATACGGATGAAGAGCCGAATCCTTAGCCCTGAAGACGCAGACGTTTTTGGTGTTCTGAAGGTCGCCAAAAAATCCGAGAAACCACGCGATTTCAAGAATGTGATTTAAATGTCAGTTCTTCGCATTCAGGCCGGCGCCGTCGGCCCGCGAAGAATTTGAATGAAGCGGCAATGCTTCGCGCGGGATGGAAAGTACGAGATCGCCGTTTGCGATCTCGCTCGACAGTAGCCGCGAAGATTTAAAATTTGGTTTGGCGAGCGAAGCTTATGTTCACTCGTGTCCCGGACGAAGCGCGGCGCGTAAGCGATACGCCGCAGAGCCGGGATCCAGGAAACGCAATGTCCCCCGGATCGGCAGCGCACCACGGCATGATGCGCTGCGTCCGGGAGCGACGACTTAGTTCTTCGACTTGTCGACCAGCGCGCCCTTTTTGATCCAGGGCATCATGTCGCGCAGCTTCGCGCCGACTTCCTCGATCGGGTGCGCGGCGAGCTTGGCGCGGGTCGCCTTGAACGAGGTCTGGTTGACCTTGTTCTCGAGCATCCAGTCGCGGGCGAACTTGCCGCCCTGGATGTCGGCGAGAACCTTGCGCATCTCCTTCTTGGTCTCGTCCGTGATGATGCGCGGACCGGTGACGTACTCGCCATATTCGGCGGTGTTGGAGATCGAGTAGTTCATGTTGGCGATGCCGCCTTCATAGATCAGGTCGACGATCAGCTTCACTTCGTGCAGGCACTCGAAATAGGCCATCTCCGGCGCGTAGCCGGCTTCGACCAGGGTTTCGTAGCCGCCCTTGATCAGCTCGACTAGGCCGCCGCAGAGCACGACCTGCTCGCCGAACAGGTCGGTCTCGCACTCTTCCTTGAAGGTGGTCTCGATGATGCCGGCGCGGCCGCCGCCGATGGCGGAAGCATAGGACAGGCCGAGGTCATGGGCGTTGCCCGAGACGTCCTTGGCGATCGCAATCAGGCAGGGCACGCCGCCGCCGCGCTGATATTCCGAGCGCACGGTGTGGCCGGGGCCCTTCGGGGCGATCATCAGCACGTCGAGGTCGGCGCGCGGATCGAGCAGGTTGAAGTGGACATTGAGGCCGTGCGCGAACACCAGGGCGGCGCCCTTCTTCATGTTGTCGTGCAGGTGCTCGCGATAGATGTCGCCCTGAAGCTCGTCCGGCGTCAGCATCATGACGAGGTCGGCCCATTTGGCGGCTTCGGCAACTTCCATCACCTTGAAGCCGGCGTTCTCCGCCTTCTTGGCCGAGGCCGAACCCTTGCGCAGCGCAATGGCGACTTCCTTGACGCCGGAATCCTTCAGGTTGAGCGCATGGGCATGGCCCTGGCTGCCATAGCCGACGATGGCGACCTTCTTGCCCTTGATCAGGTTCAGGTCGGCGTCGCGATCGTAGTAAACACGCATGGTCGTTTCCTCGTTCAGGGCCGAAAATCGGCCAATGGTCAGTGTCCGAAGGGTGAAATTTGCGGATTTCGGGGGCTGTCTAGAGCATTTTCAGCCCTGAGGGAAACCCGTTTCTGCATGGAAATCCGCGACATCATGCATCCATGAAAACGGGGTAGAGGGAGGCGAGCAGCAGGCCCGCCATCAGGATATTGAAGACGCGGACCAGGCGCTCGGAAGTCAGGACCGGGCGCAGCGCGGTGCCGAACAGAGCCCAGACCACGGTCGAGACCGTACCGACGATGAGGCTGATCGCGGTCTGGACGGCGATGTTGAGCGGGAATTGGGCAATCGCCGCGTAGGCGGTGATGGTGCCGATGACGATCACCCAGCCCTTGGCATTGATCCACTGGAACATGGCCGCGCCCCAGAAGGTCATCGGGCCGCGGGCACTCTCCGTGCCCGGCTTGGCCGGACCGGACATGGCGATCACGGCGGCAAGGTAAATGAGGTAGGCAGCGCCGGCATATTTCAGGATGGTCTGGAGGATCGGATAGGCCATGAACACGGTGCCGAGCCCGAGGCCGACCGCCGCGACCATGAAGGCGAAGCCGATGGTGATGCCGGCGATATGGGGAATGGTGCGGCGGAAGCCGTAGGTCAGCCCTGACGACAGCAGCATGATGTTGTTCGGCCCCGGGGTGAAGAACATCACGAGGGCGAAGATGATGAAGGCATAGAGCAGCGATTGCGACATGCTCACCTCACGCCGTCTTCGGCGAGACTTGAGGGCGCCTCGCCAGCACCATCACGGCGATACCGCCGACCACGGTCAGCATGCCGGCCAGGCGCAACGGTCCGAAGCGCTCTCCGAACACGATGCTGGAGGCGGCCGAGCCGACGAACGGCACCAGCAGCGCGAACGGCACCACCTGCGCGGCCGGATAGTCGCGCAGCAGGCGGCCCCACAGCCAATAGGCGATGCTGGTGGAAATGCCGCCGAGCATCAGCATGCAGAGCGCCGACGCCAGCGATATGTGGGTCAGCGACGTCCAGGTCGCCGCCGGGCCATTGGCGATCAGCGCCAGCACGAACAGCGGCACCGCCGAGGCGAGACATAGCCATGCGAACAGGTCGAACATCGGCGCACCGCGGGCGCCACGGAGCAGGAGGTTGCCCACGGCGAAGCTGAGCGGCGAGATCATCAGCACCGCGAAGGCCGCGACGCTGAAATCATAGCCGACGGTGCCGCAGATCATCAGCAGGCCCGCCGCGGCAAAAACGATACCCAGCGTCTGCAGCCGTGTCGGCCGCTCACCGAACGCGAGCGCGGCAAAACCGATGGTGAACAGCGCCTGGCTTTGCACCACGACGGACGTCAATCCCACCGGAACGCCATGCGCGATGCCATAGGCCTGGCTCAGGAACTGACCCAGGAACAGCGTGGAGCTGATCGCGATCAGCAGCGACCAGGCGATCTTCGGCTTGCGAATGAACAGGCAGGGCACTGCGGCAATGGTGAAGCGTAGCGCCGTCATCAGCTCCGGCGACAGCTCGTCGAGCGCAATCCGGCTCGCCACGAAGGCAAGCCCCCAGATGATCGCCACCAGGACGGCGATGAGGATGTCGGCAGGCTTCATTCCAAACTCCCTAACCTCTCCCGCTTGCAGGAGAGGTCGCGCCGAAGGCGCGGCTGAGGGCTTTCTCCTCTTGGAGGTTCTCGCTTGTGGAGATACCCTCTCCCCGACCCTCCCCCGCATGCGGGGAAGGGGGCGCAGCGACGTCGTCGTTGCAGCTTGCTCTCACGGCTCTAGCCTTGCTTGCCGGCTTTCGGTTTTCGCAGCAGATAGGTGCCGTGCATGGGGGCGTGGTAATCGGCCGAAACCAGCGTGAAGCCGACGTCGGTCAGCATCCGCTCCATCACCCAGCCGAAGGTGGAGTATTCGTCGCGCATATGCGTCACCACGCTCTCCCGCGCGAAATCGTGGTTCTTGATCTGGAAGTCGGCCCATTGGTCGACGTCGCGCTCGATCGCGTCAGGCATCGCTGTGTAGACGATGTCGCGCAGATAAAAGCTCGCACCCGGCTTCAGTGCGCGATAGATCCGCGACATCGCCACCGCCTTCCAGAAATCCGGCAGATGGTGCAGCGTGAACTCGCTGACGATCAGATCGTAGGACTCGGGGCGGTAGGCGAAGCTGAGCAGGCCTGCCGACTGGGTGCGCACGGGCGCCTTGCGGTCGCGGGCGTAGATCTCGGCGAGCGCCAGCATCGCCGGCGAGATGTCGATGGCGTCGACCTCCGCGCCCATCAGCGCGGCCTCGGTCGCCAGCACGCCGTTGCCGCAGCCGATATCGGCGATACGCCAGCCGCGCTGCACACCGAGCATTTTCAGCGCGGCGCGCGCCCGCAGATCGGCATCGTCATGGTTGTCGTAGATCGACGCCACGGCGGGCTCGATCCCCATCCGGTTCCGCTCGTTGTAGTACCAGTCGCGCGCCAGCATGGCTCACATCCCTTCAGGCCCGCGACCGATCGCGGCAACACCGGTGCGCGACACCTCGACAAGGCCGAGCGGGCGCATCAGGTCGATAAATTGATTGATCTTGTCCGTATTGCCTGTGATCTCGAACACGAAGCTCTCGGTGGTAGCGTCGATCACGCGGGCGCGGAACGCATCCGCCAGCCTGAGCGCCTCGACCCGATGCTCGCCCTGCCCGCGCACCTTGACCATCGCCAACTCGCGCTCGATCGAACGCCTGGTCAGGGTCATGTCGACGACCCGGTAGACGGGGATCATGCGGTCGAGCTGGTGCTTGATCTGCTCGATCACCATCGGCGTACCCGTGGTGACGATGGTGATGCGCGACAGATGCTTCTGGGCCTCGGTCTCCGAGACCGTGAGGCTCTCGATGTTGTAGCCGCGCCCCGAGAACAGGCCGATCACGCGCGCGAGCACCCCCGGCTCGTTCTGCACGAGCACCGAGAGCGTGTGCGTCTCGTTGGGATCGTGACGGTCCTCGATGAAGTAGGCGGATGCGGGCTGGTTCATTTGTCGTCCCCTCTTGTCTCTCCGTCACGCCATCGCTGGCGCGCCCGTCCCGACCCAACGGCGGAACAGATCGAAATCGATATTGCCGCCGGACAGTACGAGACCGACGCGCTTGCCCGACAGTTTCGTCTTCTCCTGAAGTGCCGCGGCGAGTGGGGCCGCTCCGGCGCCTTCGGCGAGATTGTGCGTGTCGGTCCAGTAGGCGCGGATCGCTGCGGCGACTTCGTCGTCGGTAACCTGCACGATGCGCGACGCGCCCTTGCGGATCAGGGCGAACGCATCCGGGTCTGGAATGCGCGTCGCCATGCCGTCGGCGAGCGTATTGCTGGTTTCGGTCGTCACGATCCTGCCCGCAGCAAACGAGAGCGCGTAGGACGGCGCCTCAGTCGATTGCACGCCGACGATCTCGGTCTGCCGGCCCAGCAGGTCGCGCGCCATGATGCAGCCGGAAATTCCGGAGCCCTGTCCGATCGGCACATAGAGAACGTCGAGATCCGGCGCCGTCCGGAACAGTTCGAGCGCATAGGTGGCGACGCCGAGCACGAGATCCGGATGGAACGACGGCACCATGTGCAGGCCGGTAAACTGGGCGCGCCGCTGGGCCTCCTCGGCGGCCGCCTGAAAGTCCTCGCCATGCTCGACCAGTTCGGCACCGAACGCCTTCATCGCGCGGTTCTTCTCGACCGAATTGCCCCGCGGCACGTAGATCACGGCGGGAATGCCGTGACGAGCTGCGGCAAAGGCCAGGCTCTGGCCGTGATTGCCGCGCGTCGCCGAGATGATGCCAGGCGTGTTCGGCCGCTCGCGCTTCAGCCGTTCGAGATAGACGAGGCCGCCGCGCACCTTGAAGGCGCCGATCGGTGTGTGGTTCTCGTGCTTGACGACGACCTCGGTCCCAAGACGTTCAGCGAGCAGCGGCCAGGCATGCGCCGGCGTCACCGGCACCGCCTGCCCCACGATCGCGTGTGCGCGCTCGAGCTCGTTCAGGTCGAACATGGCCTCACACCAGCGCCTTGCCGCCGGCGAATGCCTTGGCCGTCGCTTCGTCGTTGGCCTGCTCCGGCAGCAGCATCTCGTTGTGCGCCTTGCCGGAGGGGATCATCGGGAAGCAGTTTTCGAGCGCGGCGACGCGGCAGTCGAACAGCACGGGGCGCCTGACCGAGATCATTTCCTGGATCGCGCCATCGAGATCGCCCGGCTTGTGCACCTGGAGGCCGACGGCGCCGTAGGCTTCCGCCAGCTTGACGAAATCCGGCAGCGCCTCCGAGTAGGAATGCGACAGGCGGTTGCCATGCAGCAGCTGCTGCCACTGCCGCACCATGCCCATGTACTGGTTGTTCAGGATGAAGATCTTGATCGGCAGCTCGTACTGCACGGCCGTCGACATTTCCTGCATCGTCATCTGCACCGAGGCGTCGCCCGCGATGTCGATGACGAGACTGTCGGGATGGGCAACCTGCACGCCGACCGCGGCCGGCAGGCCGTAGCCCATGGTGCCGAGACCGCCGGACGTCATCCAGCGATGCGGCTCCTCGAAGCCGTAGAACTGCGCCGCCCACATCTGATGCTGGCCGACCTCGGTCGTGATGTACGTATCCTTGCCGCGCGTCGCCTCGAACAGGCTCTGGATCGCGTGCTGCGGCAGGATAACGTCGTTGCTCTTCTTGTAGTAGAGCGAGTTGCGGGCGCGCCATTGCGCGATCTGCTGCCACCAAGACTTGATGTCGGGCTTCTTCGCCTCCGCCTTGAACACCTGGAGAATGTCGCCGAGGATGTTGCCGCAATCGCCGATGATCGGCACGTCGACCCGGATGTTCTTGTTGATCGAGGACGGATCGATGTCGATGTGGATCTTCTTCGAGCCCGGGGAGAACGCATCGACGCGGCCGGTGATGCGATCGTCGAAGCGCGCGCCGACGCACAGCATGACGTCGCAATCATGCATGGTCATGTTGGCTTCGTAGGTGCCGTGCATGCCGAGCATGCCGAGCCAGTTCTTGCCTGACGCCGGATACGCACCGAGGCCCATCAGGGTGGAGGTGATCGGAAAACCGGTGACCTCGACCAGTTCGCGCAGCAGCTTGGTGGCTTCAGGACCGGAATTGATGACGCCGCCGCCGCTGTAGATCACCGGGCGCTTGGCGCTCGCGAGCAGCGCCACGGCCTTGCGGATCTGCGTCGCATCGCCCTTCACGCGCGGCGCATAGGAGCGGTGCACGTCGGACTTGCGCGGCGGATGATAGGTGCCGGTCGCGAACTGCACGTCCTTGGGAACGTCGACCAGCACCGGGCCGGGACGGCCGGAGGTCGCGACATAGAAGGCTTCGTGCAGCACCTTGGCCAGATCGTTGACGTCGCGCACCAGCCAGTTGTGCTTGGTGCAGGGACGCGTGATGCCGACGGTGTCGCATTCCTGGAAGGCATCGTTGCCGATCAGATGCGTCGGCACCTGGCCGGAGATGCAGACCAGCGGGATCGAGTCCATCAGCGCATCGGTGAGTGGCGTCACCATGTTGGTGGCGCCGGGGCCGGAGGTCACCAGCGCGACGCCCGGCTTGCCGGTCGAACGCGCATAGCCTTCGGCGGCGTGGCCCGCGCCCTGCTCGTGGCGGACCAGGACGTGCTGGACCTCGCTCTGCTGGAAGATCTCGTCGTAGATCGGAAGCACCGCGCCGCCGGGATAGCCGAAGATGTCGGTCACGCCGTGATCGATGAGCGCGCGGACGATCATTGCGGCGCCGGTCATCTGGTTCGGATCGTGGCTCTTGTCGCTCATTGGCTTGCTCCGGATGCGCTGTTGGCAGCGGCTTCGTTCGTGTCGGGTTCGGGAAATAAAAAAGGCCCCGAAGAGGGCCCATGCACACCGCCTGTCTTGTGGATGGCAGCTAGCCACCCCCGGCGGTGTGCCTGGGTACGACGGCGATAAGGAGTTTGGCAATAATGTTACGCATGGCGGGCGCTCGGCTTCCCAAAGGTTGCGCGAAACATAGCGGCCAAAGCCCGGATGTCAAGGCAATGCGGCCGTTCCCGCGCGATTTTGGCAGTGTAGCGGTGTTCCCGTGGTTCGGCGAGAGGTAAATTCCGGGAACCGCGCACAAAAGCGCGTCAACCCGGGCCCGCCGCATTCACGATCGCCGCAAGCGATCCCCTTGCCTCGTCCGCCCTCACCCATTCGAAATCCGGCAATTGGTGCCGGAACCAGGTGAATTGCCGCTTGGCGTAATGGCGGGTGTCGGCGCGCCCAATGCTGGCGGCTTCCTCCAGGCTGAGCTCGCCGCGCAGATGGCGCATCAAGGCCGGCACGCCATGGGCTTTCATCGCCGGCAGCAGCGGATCGAGGTGTCTCGCAGCGAGCCGCTCGACTTCCCTCAACGCGCCGGCTCCCAACATGGCGTCGAAGCGGGCATCGATGCGGGCATAGAGCTCGTCCCGTTCGGGCGCGAGAAACACCGCGCGAAAACTGTCCTTCGGCAGCAGCGGTGGCTGCCCCTCCCGGTGCCAGTCGAGCAGCGAACGCCCGGTTGCCTCGATCACCTCGAGCGCGCGCGCAATCCGCGTGCGGTCGCGCAGGTTCAATCGCTCCGCCGCACCGGGGTCACGGCGCGCAAGTTCCGCGTGCAAGGCCTCGACGCCGTTGCGCTCCAGCCGCGCGCGCACATCGTCGCGCACCTCGGCAGGGATTGGCGGCACCACGGAGAGGCCGACCGTCAGCGCCTTGAAATAGAGCCCGGTGCCGCCGATGAAAATCGGCAGACGGCCTCGAGCCCTTGCTTCATCGAGCGCCTTCGCCGCGTCGCCGACCCAGACACCGGTCGAAAAATTCACGGACGCATCGACATGGCCATAGAGACGATGCGGCACGAGCGCCTCCTCCGCCCCAGTTGGCCGTGCCGTGATGATGCGGAGGTCGCGGTAGACCTGCATGGAATCGGCATTGATGACGGTACCACCGGTGGCGCGTGCAAGCTCGAGAGCCAGCGCCGACTTGCCGCTGGCGGTCGGGCCTGCGATAAGCACGGCCTTGCTTGAACGCTCCTCGCTCACGAAAACCTCAAATGTCCCTCGTTGCCACGCTGATCTGCAACCCCGACAATCCCGCGCTCGACTCGACCATCGTCGACGGCGCCCGCGCCGTGCTGCCACAAGCGGCGCCGGCACACTGGCTGTTCGACGGGGTTGCGGTCGACATCCCCTTCGGCGCCGACAGTAACCTCGAAGGCGACCGTCACGCCATCGAGCAACGGCTCCGCGAGCTCCGCGGCGACCTGCCCATCGACATCGTCGTGCAGCCTGTTGGCTTCAGGCGCAAGAAGCTTTTTCTCGCCGACATGGATTCCACCATGATCGGCCAGGAATGCATCGATGAGCTCGCCGATTTCGTCGGGGTGAAGGCGCATGTCGCCGCGATCACCGAGCGCGCGATGCGCGGCGAGATCGAGTTCGAGCCGGCGCTGCGCGAGCGCGTTGCGCTGCTCAAGGACCTGCCCGCCAGCGCGGTCGACGAGGTGCTGGCCAGGCGCATCACGCTGACGCCGGGCGGCGGCACACTGGTCGCGACCATGCGCGCGAACGGCGCCTACACCTGCCTCGTCTCCGGCGGATTCACGCTGTTCACGAGGGCGGTCGCCGCCAGGATCGGCTTTCAGGAGAACCGCGCCAACGAGCTCGTCGTGCGCGACGGCAAGTTTACGGGCGAAGTGAAGGAGCCGATCTTGGGCCGCGCCGCGAAGCTCGCGACGCTGGTGGATTTGATGGAGTCGTTCGATCTCGACGACATCGACTCGGTCGTGGTCGGCGACGGCGCCAACGATCTCGCCATGATCCAGGCGGCGGGGCTGGGCGTCGCCTATCACGCCAAGCCGGCCGTGGCGGCTGCGGCAGCAGCGCGGATCGATCATGGCGATCTCACCGCGTTGCTCTATGCGCAGGGGTATCGGCGGGACGAGTTCGTGGAGGGATAGATTTTTCTCTCCGTCATTCCGGGGCGATGCGAAGCATCGAACCCGGAATCTCGAGATTCCGGGTCTGGTGTTTGCGCACCATCCCGGAATGACAGCGGGTGTGGGGCCAAGAAGGCGCGGCTACTGCACGCTCAGCGCGACGAATCGCAGCTCGCCCTCGCCGTTGGAAACCAGCAGCAGCACCGATTTCTTGCCGTCCTTCTTGAGCTGATCGACTCGCTTCTGGATGTCGGTACCGCTCGACACCGCCTCCTGCGCCACCTCGACGATGACGTCGCCGGCGGACAGGCGCTTCTCGGCGGCGTCCGAATTGGCGTCGACGCTGGTAACGACCACGCCCTTGACGCTGTCCTTGATCTTGTAGCGCGTGCGCAGATCCTTGTTCAGCGTTGCGAGATCGAGGCCAAGCGCCTTCTGCGTCACCGGCTTCTCCGGCGCCGGCTCGTCGGTCTTCACCGCGGCCTGCACCTTGTCGGGATCCTGGAGGCGGCCCAGCGTGACCTTCTTGGTCTCTTCCTGCCCCTTGCGGATGATGACGACGTCGACCTCCTTGCCGACCGCCGTGTCGGCGACGACGCGGGACAGGTCCTTCGGATCCTTGACGTCCTTGCCGTCGAACTTGACGACGACGTCGCCGGGCTCGATGCCGGCGGGCTTGGCCGGGCCCTTGTCGTCGACGCCGGCGACCAGCGCTCCGCGCGCGGGCTTGATGTTGAGACTCTCGGCAATCTCGTCAGTGACGCTCTGGATGCGCACCCCAAGCCAGCCGCGGCGCAACTCGCCGAACTGGCGGAGCTGGTCGACGACGCCCACCACCGTCTTCGACGGCACGGCGAAGCCGATCCCGATCGAGCCGCCGGAAGGGGAGATGATCAGCGTGTTGACGCCGATGACGTCGCCATCGAGGTTGAACAGCGGACCGCCGGAATTGCCCCGATTGATGGAGGCGTCGGTCTGGATGTAGCTGTCATACGGCCCCGACGAGATGTCGCGGTTCTTGGCCGAAACGATGCCGGCGGTCACCGTGCCTCCCAGGCTGAAGGGGTTGCCGATCGCGACCACCCAGTCGCCGAGGCGCAGCTTGTCGGAGTCGCCGAACTTGACCGCGACCAGCGGCTTCGGCGGCTTGATCTTGAGCACGGCGAGATCGGTCTTCTTGTCGACGCCGACCAGCTCGGCCTTGATCTTGGTGCCGTCGTTGAGGATGACGTGGATCTCGTCGGCGTCCGCAATGACGTGGTTGTTGGTGACGACGACGCCCGATGGGTCGATGATGAAGCCGGAGCCGAGCGAGTTGGTCTTGCGCGGCGGGCTGTTGTCGCCGCCCTTGCTGCCGCCACCGGGACCCCGGCGGTTCTTGAAGAAGTCGTCGAAGAACTCCTCGAACGGCGAGCCGGGCGGCAGTTGCGGCATGGTGTTGGTGCCGCCGCCCTTGGCCTCGACCGTCTGCGAGGTCGAGATGTTGACGACCGCGTCAATCACCTTCTCGGCGACGTCGGCGATGCCATCCGGTCCGCGCGCATGGGCCGGCGTGCCGAACGCGCTGAAAGCACTGACGGCGAGCGCGGCCAGCCCAATTCGCACACCAAGTCTCGCGCAACGGCGCGAGCGGGACGGGGCAGTGGTGGCAGCGGTCATTGTGATCTCCAGACAAGGGGAATTCGGCGCCAGACTGCGCTCGAACGGGGGCACGGCGCAAGCGCGGAGCTTGACGGGCCTCAAGACCTCGATAATACGGCGAAAACCAGTCTGGCGCCTTCACTTTGGCGTTGGGCCCGATGCCTAAATCGGACGCCGCATAACCCAGATCAGGACCAGACCGGCCACGGCCGAGCCGATCCCAACGGCCCGCAGGATGTTGTCCGGCGTGGCAATGGCGCTCTTCATGGCTTTGCGCATCCAGCTGGGACTGGCCGCAAACATCAAGCCTTCCAGCACGAACAGGATGCCCAGGCCGATGAGGAAGTCGGCGAACGCAATGGACCTCATCGGAATGGAACCTCCCGTCGTACTGTTCTTTGTCTGGACAAAGGGCGGCCAGACCGGCCGCCCTTGTCTAGCTTACGGCTTGGCCGGCGTCTCGGTTGCCATCTTGCCGGACGGACTACCGAAGTACCGGAAGAAATCCGAGTCCGGCCGCAGCAGGAAGCGGGTATCGTTCGAACGCAGCCCGTTCTCATAGGCCGTCATCGACCGGTAGAAGGCGAAGAAGTCGGCGTCCTTGCTGTAGGCTTCCGCAAACAGGCGGTTGCGCTCGGCATCGCCCGCACCGCGGGTCTGCTCGGCCTGCGAATTGGCTTCCG
This sequence comes from Bradyrhizobium genomosp. I (2014), assembly GCF_000261685.1. Taxonomy (GTDB): domain Bacteria; phylum Pseudomonadota; class Alphaproteobacteria; order Rhizobiales; family Xanthobacteraceae; genus Bradyrhizobium. Next base: position 46,022 of record NZ_AJQE01000031.1, read on the forward strand.
CGATGATCACGGTCGCCTCGCGGTCGGCCTTGGACTTGATCTCCTGAGCCTTCTGACCGCCCTGCGCGCGGAACTCCGCAGCCTCGCGCTCGCGCTCGGTCTTCATGCGCTGGTAGACCGCCTGGCTGTTCTGCTCCGGCAGGTCGGCGCGGCGGATCCGGACGTCGACGACCTGGATACCGTAGCCGTCGGCCTCGCGATCGAGCTGGTCGCGGATGCGCTGCATCAGCTTCTCGCGGTCGTCGCGCACCACGTTGATGAAGGTGACCTCGCCGAGCACGCGGCGCAGCGCCGCGTTCAGGAGCGTGGTGAGCTGAATGTTCGCGGCCTGGATCGAGCCGACGCTCTGATAGAAGCGCAGCGCGTCCTTGATGCGGTAGCGCGCGAAGGCATCAACCACGAGACGCTTCTGGTCGGACGCGATCGCTTCCTGCGACGGGTTCTCCAGGTCGAGGATCCGCTTGTCGATATTGATCACCGAATTCCACGGCGCCTTGAAATGCAGGCCGGGCGCGGTGACGACGTCGACGGGCCTGCCGAACTGGAGCACGATGGTCTGCTCGGTCTGCTGCACCGTGAACAGCGACATGTAGCCCACGATCACGACGAGCAGGAGGGCGAGCAGCGTGACGAAACCTGTGACCGGAGACCTCATCGGTTGCCTCCGCTCGACTGCGGACCGGTGGTGGGCGGCCGCTTGGCCGACAGTTCGGGAAGCGGCAGGTAGGGCACGACGCCCTGGCCCGAGGGGCCGCCGTCATAGACGAGCTTGTCCGCGCCGCCGAGCACGCGCTCCATCGTCTCCAGGTAGATCCGTTCACGCGTCACGTCGGGCGCCTTCTTGTATTCGTCGTAGACTTTCAGGAAGCGCGCGCTCTGGCCCTTGGCCTCGGCGACCGCCTGCTCCTTGTAGCCTTCGGCATCCTGCAGGATCTTGGCGGCACGTCCGCGCGCCTGCGGCACGACCTGGTTGGCGTAGGTCTGCGCTTCGTTCTGCAACTGCTCCTGATTGGCGCGGGCCGCCTGGACGTCGCGGAAGGCATCGATCACCTGCGCCGGCGGATCGACCTTCTGCATCTGCACCTGGGTGATGAGGATTCCCGACCCGTAGCTGTCCAGAGTCTTCTGGATCAGCTCCTGCACGCCCTGCTCGGTGACGTTGCGCGCTCCGGTCAGGATCGGCTGGATCTGGGACCGGCCGATCACCTCGCGCATCGCGCTTTCGGCGACCGCCTTCACGGTGCCCTCGGGATTCTGGATGTTGAAGAGGAAGTCACCGACGCCGTCCGGCTTGATGCGCCAGAGCACGGTGAAATCGACGTCGACGATGTTCTCGTCGCCGGTCAGCATCAGACTCTCTTCCGGCACGTCGCGAATGGAGCGGCCCCGCCGTGCAGGGTCCTCGATCAGCGTCATGCCGATGGAGGTGGTGTTGACGCGCAGCGCCTTGGGCAGCAGCACTGTCTCGATCGGATAAGGCAGATGATAGTTCAGGCCCGGCTGCACGGTGCGGACATGCTTGCCGAAGCGCAGCACCACGCCGAGCTCTTCGGACTGAACGCGGAAGAAGCCCGACAGCAGCCAGAACGCGACGATCAGCAGGATGATCAGCGTGATGCCAACGCCGGAGAAATAGCCGCCCGGCATGATCTGCTGGAGGCGGTCCTGGCCGCGCCGCAGAAGATCCTCCAGATCCGGCGGCCTCGGCCCGACCGGTTGCGGGCCTGAGCCCCATGGTCCCTTTGGACCCGAGCCCCATGGGCCACCGCCCTGATTCTTCCACGGCATTCTGTGCTCTCCTCGGCAGGGTGGAATGCCCCGCCCGCTTTGTCCGGTCCGGCTTTATAGGGGACAGGCAGGTCCCTTACAACGCAGCCCGGACCATCTTTCGAGCTATGCTTGGGCACGAAAAAGTCAATGTAAACATTGACGAAAGCGGTTAATGGCCGCGCCGCCGACGATATGTCACATAGGAGAAGTCAGCGCTGTCGTCGGGGCCGGCAGGATGGCGGATACGTTCAACCTCGTCCCACTCCGCCTTGTCGATGTCGAAATGCGTGTCGCCTTCGGGCCGTGCGTGGACTTCGGTGATTTCGAGGCGGTCGGCGCGATCGAGCCATTGCCGGAAGATCTCGGCCCCGCCGATCACCGCGATCTCGGTGACCGAACGCCGCAGGGCGTCACCAAGCGCAACCGCGCCTGCATCCGCGGCGGATGTCGTGACGATGGCCCCGCTGGCGCGATAAGCCGCATCGCGCGTGATCACGATGTTGGTGCGGTTCAGCAACGGCCGGGGCAGGGATTCGAAGGTCTTGCGGCCCATGATTACCGGCTTGCCGATGGTGAGCGCCTTGAAGCGCGCCATGTCGGACTTCAATCGCCACGGCATCGCATTGCCCGCGCCGATGACGCCATTCTCCGCGATCGCAACGACGAAAACGATCTCCATCAGGCAGAGCTCCCGGCAAGCCGCTCCAGCGCGGGACCCGTGACGCGGCACAGCGTCCAGTCGTCCATCATGACTGCGCCGAGCGACTTGTAGAACGCGATCGACGGCACGTTCCAGTCGAGCACCGCCCATTGCAGGCGCGACCAGCCGTTCTCGACGCATTCCCTGGCGAGATAGACCAGCAGCGCCTTGCCGAGACCCCTGCCCCGATGCGACGGCCGCACGTAAAGATCTTCGAGATAGATGCCGCGGCGGCCGCTGAAGGTGGAGAAATTCGTGAACCACACCGCGAAGCCGACCGGCTCACCATTCCACTCGGCGATCGCGCAATAGAGTTGCGGTGTTTCACCGAACAGTGCGTCGGCGATGTCAGCCTCGGTCGCCTCCACCTCGTGCGAGAGCTTTTCGTAATCGGCAAGCTCGCGGATGAAGGAGAGAACGAGCCCGGCTTCTCCGGGCTGCGCACGACGAATGGCCAACGACATCGGCGCTAGACCGCGACTTCCGCCTTGATGTGCGGATGCGGATCGTAGCCGACGAGCTCGAAATCCTCGAAGCGGAACGAGAAGATATCCTTCACCTCAGGATTGATCCGCATCACCGGCAGCGGGCGCGGCGCGCGGGTGAGCTGGAGCTTCGCCTGCTCCAGATGGTTGGAATAAAGATGGGTATCGCCGAGCGAGTGTACGAAGTCGCCGGGCTTCAGGCCCGTGACCTGCGCCACCATCATGGTGAGCAACGCATAGGATGCGATATTGAAGGGTACACCGAGGAAGACGTCGGCCGAGCGCTGATAGAGCTGGCACGACAGCTTGCCGTTCGCGACATAGAACTGGAACAGCAGGTGGCAGGGCGGCAGCGCCATCTTCTCGACGTCGGCCGGATTCCAGGCGGTCACGATCAGCCGGCGCGAATCGGGGGTGCGCTTGATCATGTCGATGACATTGGCGATCTGGTCGATGCTACGCCCGTCGGCTGTAGGCCAGGAGCGCCATTGATGCCCGTAGACCGGGCCGAGATCGCCATTGGCGTCCGCCCACTCGTCCCAGATGGTGACGCCGTTGTCGCGCAGATATTTGATGTTGGTGTCGCCCTTCAGGAACCACAACAGCTCATGCACGATCGCCTTCAGCGGCAACCGCTTGGTGGTCAGCATCGGGAAGCCGGCCGACAGATTGAAGCGCATCTGGTGGCCGAACACCGAGAGCGTGCCGGTGCCGGTCCGGTCGGTCTTCTCGGCGCCGTCTGAAAGAATCCGCTCGAGCAGGTCCTGATACTGGTGCATGTGCCAAAAACCTTAGGAAGACGGCGGCCTTTTGGGGAGGCGGCGAACTTAGCGGCCACCCCCGCGCTGCGACAGCGGCGATTCGCTGTCCGCACCGATTATACCCGGAAAATGAGTGTTCCCGGTACAAACGACAAGGGCGGAACCTGCGTCCCGCCCTTCTGCCTATCAGCTTGATCGCACTGACTAAAGCGCGATGATCATGCTTTAAGTTGCCGGCTTGAGCACCGGGGTCCACTTCGCGATCTCGCTTCTGACGAGGGCGGCTAGCGCTTCCGGCGTCCGTTCGGCCGGGCCCGGGATGACGCTGCCGAGCTCGAGCAGGCGCTTGCGCACGGTCTCGTCGTCCAGCGCCTTGACCGCCGCAGCGTTCAGGCTCGCCACGATCGCCGGAGAGGTTCCCTTGGGTGCGAATATCGCGTTCCAGGCCTGGGCCTGGAACTTCAGCAAGCCCGCTTCGGCCGTCGTCGGCACGTTCGGCAGCGACGGATTGCGCTCCGGCGTTGCGATCGCATAGGCCTTGATCGTGCCGGCGTTGATCTGCGGCACGGCGTTGACGATCTGGTCGCACATGTAGTCGTCCTGACCCGCCACCAGCGCATTCATCGCAGGTCCCGTGCCGTTGAAGGGCACGCCGACCGGCTTGACGTCGAGGATCGAGTGCAGCAGCTCGCAGGAGACGTGCGAGACCGAGCCGATGCCGGCATGTGCGGCGTTCACCTTCTCGGCGTTGGCCTTCACGTAAGTCACGAACTCCTTCAGGTCCTTCGGTGGAAAGTCCTTGCGCGCCAGGATCAGGATCGGCGTGCCCGCGAGCAGCGCGATCGGCTCGAAGTCCTTTTCGGGATGGTAGGCGAGCTTCGGATAGAGCGGTACCGATGCGGCATGCGTGCCCATATGCCCGGTGATCAGCGTATAGCCGTCATTGGTCGCGCGGGCAGCCCGCGTGGTCGCGGTGGTGCCGCCGGCACCGACGACATTCTCGATGATGATGCTCTGTCGCAGCGTCTGCGCCATGTGCGAGGTGACGATGCGCGCGACGACGTCAGTCGGGCCTCCGGCCGCAAACGGCACAATCATGGTGATGCTGCGCGTCGGATAGGTCTGCGCCTCGGCCGGTGCAACAAAGGTACCCAGCGAAGCAAGCGCTGCGGCGCATGCGCCCGTGAGCGCGCGAAGAAAGGTCATGTCGATCCCCTTGGACACAAACAAAATGCCGGCCCAAAGGCCGGCATTTTCATTTCACGAAGGCGTCACACCAGTCGATTCGACTTCCGAATGCGGCGCGCCGACGCAGCGGCGCGGGCGGCGACCTCAGTTCTCGGACTCGGTGAACACCTCGTCGCGCTTGGCGCGCAACGCCGGTAGCACCGTAAGGACAAGGAGGCTCACCGCGACCGCCAGCAGAACCGCCGACAACGGACGCGTGACGAACACGCTCCAGTCGCCCCGCGAGATCAGCAGCGCCCGGCGCAGGTTCTCTTCCATCAGCGGTCCGAGCACCATGCCGAGCAGCAGCGGCGCCGGCTCGAAATCGTGCTTGATCAGCCAATATCCGACCAAACCGAACACGCCAGCGAGGATGACGTCGACCGGTGCGTTGTTCACCGAATAGATGCCGATCGCGCAGAAGATCACGATCGAGGGGAACATCAGCCGGTACGGCACGCGCAAGAGGCGCACCCAGATTCCGACCAGCGGCAGGTTGATGATGATCAGCATCAGATTGCCGATCCACATCGAGGCGATCATGCCCCAGACGAGATCCGGCTGCTTCTGCATCACCTGCGGACCCGGCACGATGCCGTGAATGGTCATCGCGCCCACCATCAGCGCCATCACCGCGTTCGGCGGGATGCCGAGCGTGAGCAGCGGGATGAACGAGGTCTGCGCCGCGGCGTTGTTGGCGCTTTCCGGTCCCGCCACGCCCTCGATCGCGCCGCGGCCGAACCGCGACGGGTTCTTGGCCAGCTTCTTCTCGAGCGTATAGGCCGCGAACGACGCGATGACCGCGCCGCCGCCGGGCAGAATGCCGAGGATCGAGCCGAGCACGGTGCCGCGCAGGATGGGCGGCGTCGAGTCGACCAGATCCTTCCTGGTCGGCATCAGGCCGGTGATCTTCTGCTGGACGAGGTCGCGGTTCATCTCGGCGCCATGGTCGAGATTGCGGATGATCTCGGCAAAGCCGAACACGCCCATCGCCACCGTCGCAAAGCCGAGACCGTCGGCGAGTTCCGGAATGTTGAAGGCCATGCGCGAGGCGCCGGTCTCGATGTCCGAGCCGACCATCGACAGCAAGAGACCGAGCACGATCATGGCGATCGCCTTCAGCACCGAGCCCTTGGCCAGCACCACCGCAAAGATCAGGCCGAGCACCATCAGCGAGAAATACTCGGCCGGGCCGAACGCCAGCGCGAGCTTCGTGAGCGGCGCGCCGAGGATGGCAATCAAGACGGTCGCGACGCAGCCGGCGAAGAACGAGCCGATCGCGGCGATCGCCAGCGCCGGGCCGGCGCGGCCCTGCTTGGCCATCTGGTGCCCGTCGATGGCGGTGACCACCGATGTCGCCTCGCCTGGAATATTGACCAGGATCGACGTGGTCGAGCCGCCATATTGCGCACCGTAATAGATGCCGGCGAGCATGATCAGCGCGCCGACCGGCGGCAGTCCGAAGGTGATCGGCAGCAGCATCGCGACCGTCGCGATGGTGCCGATGCCCGGGAGCACGCCGACCAGCGTGCCGACGAGGGCGCCGATCAGGCACATCAGCAGGTTTATCGGGGAGAACGCGACGGCGAAGCCATGAGCGAGGTTGGCAAAAATATCCATCACGCCCTCACTGGATCAGGAAACGCGGGTACATCGGCATCGGCAGCCCGAGCACAGATGGGAACAGAATTGCGCAGCCGAGCGTCAGGCAGGCGCCGACGATGGCTGCCTCCAGCCAGCGCGTCTCGTGCGACCCCGCTGCCGCGATCATGAAGCTCGCATAGGCCGTGACCACGAGGCCGAGCGATCGAATCGACAGTGCGAAGAAGAGGATCGCGGCCACCACGAACAGCGGTCCTCGCCAGGAATAATGGGCCATCGGCGGTCCATCGGTCAGAAGACCGGTCAGGGCGATGCCGGCGGACAAGGCAACCAGCAATCCGCCGAACATGCGCGGTGCGGTGCCGGCGCCGAAGGAGAAGCCCCGCATGCCCTGCAAGTCGCTCCCTGCCCACAACGCGAACAGAGCAAGCGCCATGAGGACGACGCCGCCGACATAGTCTTGCGCCGAGCGGATCGTCATGAACAGCGTGAGGATCGCCACCACGAACAGCGGATAGGAATAGATCAGGGCCAGCAGCACATCGGACGACACCTTCTTGGTGCCACCGCCGAACGATCCGAAGATGGCACTGGGCGCGCCGGCGAGCAGCGCCGTCACATGGCTGGTGACCACCGCCACCGGGCCGCGGCCGGCCCCCCAGCCGAAGATCGTTCCGATCGACCAGATAAATTCGAAGATCTGCGGCGCAATCGCCAGCAGACAAAAGCCGACCACCAACCGGGTATTTCGGGTGGCTGTCGCTGAGTGGCCCATCGTGTCGGCCATGCCTGTCTCCTCCGCGACCCGTAAGTCACGAGCACTGTTGTTCTAAATCGGCTGGAAAGGGATCCCCGCCCGGATCACTGCCTAGCGATTTTCATCACACAATGCCAGCGAAACCCAACACGCCACCGGCGAGCAGGAGCCACAGTGGATTGATGCGCGAGACGGATGCAATCACCGCGACTATTGCCGTCAGGAGCAGTGCAGCAATGCTGCGATCGGTCGACTGGGCCAAAATCAGGGCACTCGCGGCCATCAAACCGATCGAGAGCGGAACCAGTGCAGCCTGGATCAGGCCGGGCCAGCGCGATTGGCTGGGGCGGTTCAGGAGCCGGCTGACATAATAGGCAAGTAGCGCCGTCGGCAGGCACATCGCCAGCGTCGCCGCCAGCGCACCGGGGATGCCCGCGACGGCATAGCCGATTAACGTCACGATAAGGACGTTCGGACCCGGCGAGAGTTGCGCGATGGCATAGGCGTCGGTGAACTGCTTGTCGGTCATCCATTGATGCACCTCGACCGCGATGCGGTGCATCTCCGGGACCGCCGCCGCGGCCCCGCCGACGGCGAACAGCGACATCAGACCAAAGGTGGAGATCAGCGCCCAGATCGGGCTGTGGCCGGTCATGCTGCTACTTTCCGCCGCAGGAAATAAGTGACGCCGACACTGACGGGGATTGCGACCAGCAACACCGCCTGGAGCGGCAGGCGAAGCACGCCGATGGCGAGGAACACGCCGAGCATCAGGATCAGCGCGAGGGGATCCGTCCGCCTGAGCAGCGGCGCCATCATGCGGAAGACCACCGCGATCAAGAGGCCGACCGCCGCGCAGGAGATGCCGGCCAGGATTCGGCGCAGCACCTCGAGTTCGCCGAAACGGGCATAGGCGATCGCAAGCACCGTCATGATCAGCGTCGGTGGCAGCAACAGCCCGGTAAAGGCTGCAACACCGCCGGCGATGCCGCGCAGCCGCGATCCGAACACCATCGATAGGTTGACGATGTTGGGCCCGGGCAGGAAGTGGCAGAGCGCAAAGGTCTCGTTGAACTCGTCCGCCGTCATCCAGCGGTGCTGCTCGACGATCGCCCGCCGGGCGAACACCAGGACGCCGCCGAAGCCGGCCAGCGACATCCGAGCGAAGGCCAGAAACAGCGCGAGCAGGCCGGGCGGAGGGGCCCCGGCAGGTAAATCCGGCTTCTGATCTGATTTTTGGCCGGCCAGCGCTGAATTGTCGGACATGTCAGAAGCTTAGAACGCCGCCCGTCACGCGGCCAAGTCCAGCAGGAACCTATCCAAAGGGAACCGCAGGATCGCGCTTCCAAGCCTCTGTTTTTTGGGACCTTTGGCCCCTATATTGGGGGCGCCGGTTCGCCGGCTATGGAAATAAACGGTCGTCGCAATAAACCATTCGGACCCGGGGGCGGTACCCGGCGCCTCCACCAAAGCCCACCATCGGGCGAGCCCGAAGCTGAGCTTTGGCGGGGGCGAAATAGGATCGACGAGGGCGTAAAGGGCGTACTTTTTCCCGGTATTGTTCCGCCGTTATCGGGCTACTGCAATAGTTGCCAACGACAACTTTGCTCCGGTTGCTCAGGCTGCGTAACGCAGTTTGAAAGACCAACTTAAAGTCCTAGCGGGTTAAGCTCCGCTAGGCGGGGTTCGGAGGCACCTGGCAACAGAAGCCTCCACTTTGCTCTTTGAATTCTTCCCCGGCAGACTCCTGCTCACCCATCAGGCGCGGTATTATTGCGGCTTGGCGAGTCGGGCCGGCAGGGTCCGGCTTCGGGAATGCAACAGGACCACCATGGCGACCGATCATATCCGATACGATGTGCTGGCCCGCGACGCGCTGCGCGGCGTGCTGCGGAAGGTGCTGACCGATGCCGCGGCCCATGGCCTGCCCGGCGAGCATCATTTCTTCATCACCTTCGTGTCGAAGGCCGAAGGCGTGAAGCTGTCGCCGCGACTGCTCGCGCAATATCCGGAAGAGATGACGATCATCCTCCAGCACCAGTTCTGGGACCTGACCGTGCTCGAGGACCGCTTCGAGGTCGGCCTGTCCTTTGGCGGCATTCCGGAGCGGCTGGTGGTGCCGTTCAGTGCCATCAAGAGCTTCCTCGATCCGTCCGTGAAGTTCGGCCTCCAGTTCGACACCTCCGACGTCGCCGAGGTCTCGCCGGAGAATTTGCCGGCAGCGCCCGCGCCATCGGCTGTATCGATACCGGCGCCTGCCGCGGAAGAGGCGGAAGCTACGGACGAGCCGACCCCGCCGAGCCAGGGCGGCGCCGAGGTCGTGCGGCTCGATCGTTTCCGCAAGAAATGATCTAGGTTGGGCCCGAGCCGGTCGCACACGGCGAAACTCTCTATATAGAGAAGCACATGAAAAGGCCGCGTGGCTTTTCGCGCGGCAGAATGGATGTGCTCATGGCCAAGACGACCCGCCCCTCACGCTCCGCGACCCGCATCGAAACCGACAGCTTTGGCCCCATCGAGGTCCCGGCCGATCGCTATTGGGGGGCCCAGACCGAACGCTCGCGTCAGAATTTTCGCATCGGCACCGATCGCATGCCGATCTCGCTGGTGCATGCCCTCGGCATCGTCAAGCTCGCCGCCGCGCAGTCCAACCTCGAGCTCGGCCTGCTCGACCAGCGCCGCGCCAAGGCCATCATCCGCGCCGCGCGCGAGGTGATCGAAGGCAGGCTGGACGATCATTTTCCGCTTGTCGTGTGGCAGACCGGCTCCGGCACGCAGAGCAACATGAACCTCAACGAGGTGATCGCCAACCGTGCCAATGAGCTGCTCGGCGGCGAGCTTGGCGCCAAGAAGCCGGTGCATCCCAACGATCATGTCAACATGAGCCAGTCGTCGAACGACTCGTTTCCGACCGCGATGCACATCGCGGCCGCAAGCCGCATCAACGCCGATCTCGTCCCTGCTCTCGGCGAATTGCTCCGCGCGCTGCGCAAGAAGGAGAAGGAGTTTTCGAAGATCGTCAAGATCGGCCGCACCCACACCCAGGATGCGACGCCCCTGACCCTGGGCCAGGAGTTTTCCGGCTACGCCGCGCAGGTCGAAAGCGGCATCGCCCGACTCAAGGTCGCGGTGAAGGAGCTCTATCCGCTGGCGCAGGGCGGCACCGCCGTCGGCACCGGCCTCAACTCGAAGCCGCGCTTTGCAAAACTGTTCGCAAGGCACGTGGCCGGGATCACGAAGCTCCCCTTCACCAGCGCCGCCAACAAATTCGAGGCGCTAGCCTCGAACGACGCCTATGTGCTGGCACACGGCGCCATCAATTCGGTCGCGACCGGCCTGTTCAAGATCGCCAACGACATCCGCCTGCTCGGCTCCGGCCCGCGTTCGGGCCTTGGCGAGTTGATCCTGCCGGAGAACGAGCCGGGCTCCTCGATCATGCCCGGCAAGGTCAATCCGACCCAATGCGAGGCGATGACCATGGTGTGCTGCCAGGTGTTCGGCAATCACACCGCCATCACCATCGGCGGCAGCCAGGGCCATTTCGAGCTCAACGTCTACAAGCCCGTGCTCGCCTACAACATGCTGCACTCGATCCGCCTGATGGCGGATGCCGCGCGTTCATTCACCGAACATTGCGTCAGCGGCATCCGCGCCGACGAAAAGCGCATAGGTGAGCTGATGCAGCGCTCACTGATGCTGGTGACGGCGCTGGCGCCGAAGATCGGCTATGACAACGCAACCAAGGTCGCCAAGACGGCGCATGCCAATGGCACCACGCTGAAGGAGGAGGCGCTGCGGCTCGGCTTCGTCTCGGCCGACGAGTTCGACCGTCTGGTGCGCCCCGAGAAGATGACCAGCCCGGGATAGATTCCGAATTCCGACAGTCATCCGTAATGATACGGACCCTCGGCGGTCAGAAATATGCGGCTTTGGGGGCGGGATTTGATTACCGTCAATGTTGCGGCGGCGCGGCGTGTTACGCAGCTCTTCTGCCCTTGACGGGCGAAATTCATCGTTTGATGGCCCAAGGGGCCGATTGACGAGGACGAGCGAATGGCGATCAAGTCTTGTGGGGCGCAACGCGGCACCCTGTTTCTGAATGTTTCATCCTGCCTGATGAGGATCGGATGATGGAGACACGGCATGGGGAACGTCATCAACCTGAATCGCTTCAGGAAGCGCGCCGAGCGGGAAGCCTCGGCGAAGCAGGCGGACGCCAACCGGGCGAAATTCGGGCGCACGAAGGCGGAACGGTCGGCGGAGGAGAAGCGGGCGGACCAGGCCAAGGAGCATCTGGACCAGCACCGGATCGATCGCGAGGAGCAGCCATGAAGTCGCCCGTCGTGAAACGGTCGATTGTCGTCGCCGGGCACAAGACCAGCGTCAGCCTGGAAGAGGCGTTCTGGAACGGCATGAAGGAGATCTCCGGCCTGCGCAACATGACGTTGTCCGAGCTGGTCGGCGAGATCGACAACAACCGCCAGCAAGGCAATCTGTCGTCGGCGATCCGTCTGTTCGTCCTGGACTACTTCAAGAGCCGCGCCATGGCCGCCCAGCCGGACAAGGTCCCGGCCCAGTAGCCGTCGGGGGCGCCCTCGACGGCGCCCCGGTCTCCGCACTTTAAAATCACTCTAAGGTGCAGCTTCGGCGGGCGTGCGCGCTTGACCTCAATGCCTTGCGTTGAAAATACAGGGCATGACCGACACCACTGACACGCGTTCGCACATGCCGCTGGGTCTGGCCCAGCGCGGCTATACCGGCGTCATCCAGCACCTTTCCGCCAAGGAGGCGGGCTCGGCGCTCTCGGACGTCGAGCTCGAGAGCCGCCTGATCGAGCTCGGCTTCGTCGAGGGCGCCCGGGTCGAGATCTTGCACGAGGGGCTGGTCGGACGCGACCCGATCGCCGTGCGGGTCGACAGCATCACGATCGCGGTCCGCCGTCGCGAAGCCATGGCCATCATCGTCGCCTAGATCGCGACGGGACGCCTCATCCCGGGCCCTTGATCACATGGAACTACCCCTGCTGCATCTCGCCCTGGTGGGCACGCCAAACAGCGGCAAGACCTCGCTGTTCAACGCCCTGACCGGCAGCCGGCAGAAAGTCGCGAATTATCCCGGCGTCACCGTCGAGCGCAAGGAAGGCTTCTTCGTCACCCCGCTCGGACGCCAGGTCTCGGTGGTCGACCTGCCCGGCACCTATTCACTGCGCGGCCGCAGCCCGGACGAGGAGATCACCCGCGACTTCGTGCTCGGCAAGGCATCCGGCGAGACGGTGCCAGATCTCGTGCTGTGCGTCGCCGATTCCACCAATCTGCGCCTGACCATCCGCCTGCTGCTCGAGCTCAAGCGCACCGGACGGCCGATGATCCTCGTGCTCAACATGTTCGACATCGCCAGCCGCCGCGGCATCACTGTCGATGTCGAGCGGCTCGCCAAGGAGCTCGGCGTGCCGGTGGTCACCTCGATCGCGGTGCGCAAGGGCGGTACCGCCGATCTGCTCGGGCTGACCGACGAGATCTCGGCGAAGCTTGCCACTGAACCCCAGGAGAACAGCTGGCGCGCACTCAGCGTCAGCGAATTGCGCGCGACCCAGCGCGAGGCTGACCGCATCATCGCCGATTGCGTCAGCCTGCCTGCCAGGCCCGACACCTGGACGGCGCGGATCGACGCCGTGGTGCTGCACCCCGTGGGCGGCCTCATCGTGCTGGCGCTGATCCTGTTCGTGATGTTCCAGGCGGTGTTCGCCTGGGCGCAGCCGCTGATGGAGCTGCTCAATTCCGGCTTCGACGCGCTCGGCGAGCTCGTGCATAACACCCTGCCCGCCGGCCCGTTGCAGAGCTTCCTGCAGAACGGCGTGATCTCGGGCGTCGGCAGCGTCATCGTGTTCCTGCCGCAGATCATCATCATCTTCCTGTTCATCCTGCTCCTGGAAGATTTCGGCTACATGGCCCGCGCCGCGTTCCTGATGGACCGCATCATGGGCGGCGCCGGGCTGCACGGCCGCGCCTTCATCCCGCTGCTGTCGAGCTTTGCCTGCGCCATTCCCGGCATCATGGCGACGCGCGTGATCGACAACAAGCGCGACCGGCTGACCACGATCCTGATCGCGCCGCTGATGACCTGCTCGGCGCGCATACCGGTCTACACGCTGATCATCTCCGCCTTCATTCCGGCCAAGGACGTCTGGGGCTTCATCAACCTCCAGGGCCTCGTGATGTTCGGACTCTATGCGGCCGGCATCATCAGCGCGCTTGCCGTCTCGTTCCTGATCAAGTTCTTCATGCTGCGCGACTATGCGCCGGCGCCGTTCATGCTGGAGCTGCCGGACTACAAGATGCCGCGGCTGAAATCGATCGTGATCGGGGTCTATACCCGCGCCAAGATGTTCCTGTACCGCGCCGGCACCACGATCTTCTCGATGATGGTGCTGATCTGGTTCCTGGCCTCGTTCCCGCAGCCGCCGGCAGGCGCGACCGAGCCGGCGATCGATTTCAGCCTCGCTGCGATGATCGGCAAGGCGCTCGCGCCGCTGCTCGCGCCCGTCGGCTTCAACTGGCAGATCGCGGTCGCCCTGATCCCCGGCATGGCGGCCCGCGAGGTCGCGGTCGCAGCGCTCGGCACCGTCTACGCGATCGAAGGCGGCAAGGAAGCGGCGGAGCAGATCGGCCAGGTGCTGGCGACGAAATGGTCGCTCGCGACCGCGCTGTCGATGCTGGCCTGGTACATCTTCGCCCCGCAATGCGCCTCCACGCTGGCCGTGATCCGGCGCGAGACCGGAAGCTGGACCTGGATGGCCGTGACCTTCGGCTACATGCTGGTGCTGGCCTATGCGGCGAGCCTCGTGACGTACAACGTCGCGGTCGCGCTGGGGGCGGGGTAGCCCCTCTCAAATCAAAAACTGCGAAAACAACCCCATGCACAGTAGACGGGGACTGTGAAATCAATGGGTTACGCGCAGACCAAGAAATCATTCGACCGTAGCCCCTGATGGAGCGGAAAGCGAAGTCCGGGGCCGCGCCTCAAATGCAGTAATTCCCGGTTTGCGCGGAGCCCGTCATCGGGCGGCGCTTCGCGCCGACACGGTAAGTCCATCCGGCCCAGGGCCGCGGGCCGAAATTCGGAAAATCAGGATACGTTTAGTCTGCCCGCCGAATGCCGGCAATTATTGCGGAAGCTAAAGCCCCTCACAAGATTGAGCCTCCGGCTTTCGCGTTCCCTCGGAGACATGCCGTACATGTCGAGCCATTGTTCGATCACACTCGGCGTTGCCGGCCTTCAGCGATGATCCGGACGCCGATTCGCGTGGCATCTATTCGTACAAGGCGCAGACATCTCCCTGGCAGCGAAAAAAGGCCCCGGTCAATGCCGGGGCCTGAGTTCACTGGGAAGACCTGAGATCAATAGCGAGCCGCGACCGGCGCGCCGTAACCGCCGAAGCGGTAGTTCAACCGAAGCGTGACCATGTCCACATCCTGGCTGATCCCGCTGCCGGTGAGCGTGAATCCTCCGGGCGTGACCACGCCTGCGAAGCCGAAATTGTCGCTGCCCATCCAGAGATGGTCATACTCGATGCCGAACGACCAGTTCGGCGCGAAGCCGTATTCCCAGCCTACGCCCAGGGCGCCGCCCCAGCGCGTGTGACCTGCCGAGGCAAGGCCGACGCCGGTGAGGTTGTTGAAGATGTCGAAGCGATTGCGCGTCACCGCGGCGCCGCCCTTGACGTAGAACAGCGAGGCGTTCCATGCCCAGCCGAGTTGGGCCGTGAACAGACCGATGGCGTCGATCTTGCCGGTCGTCGAGATCGCCGGATCGATCAGGCTGACGCGCGTGTTCTTGATCTCGGCCCAATCGCCCTGCGCTTCCAGGCCGAGCACAAACTGGTTGGTTTGCCAGCGGTAGCCGATTTGGCCACCCACGAGACCGCCGGAGCGATCGGCGCAACCAGCAGCGAGCGTCCCTGCCGGTGTGACGAAATCCACGCAACCATGGCTTTGCCCCCAGCCTCCGTTGGCGCCAATGTAGAAGCCACTCCAATTGTAGAGCGCCACGACTGGCGCAGGCGGCGGCGCCGCTTTGACGGCCATGTCGGCCGCCATGGCCGGAGCCGTCATACCCAGCGCCGCGAAGCCGATCGCAGCCATCGAAAGCTTTCTCATCGTTTCATCCCCTTTGCTCAATATCTTCCTTCAGAAACGCGCCCCTATGCATGCTGGCGTGCATAAGCGTTGCGAACACCCTGAAGTTTATGCGCGAGAAGCATTTCCTCCCGTATCAAAATGGCAACACTCAAGGGCCATTGCTGTGCACGGTAGCGGCGTTAGTCGCCAGTCAAAGTTCCGGGCGCTGCGTCGCGGCCCTGCTCCTCGGCAAGCCAGGCAGCGATGCCGGATGCTGGTATGAGCCGCCGGGGAAGGTGGGGATTGATCGTGCCCGCGAAGACCGCGAGGCCTTCGTCGAGTTTCGCACGCGCGAACAGCTTGGCCTCGGCCTCTGTCGCAAACGTCTTCGTCTCGCGCGGGCTCCGCTGTCTCAAAAGCAGGCCCCGCCTTCGCACTTCAAACGTGACGTACCAAGTCGAGATCATCGCGCACACACCGAGATGGCACCAGTCCCTACTGTCGCGTTGTGGTGCGGCTGTCATCGGCGTGCTTGATTCAAATCAAGCTGCTGCCCGACCACATTTTGCAAGCACTGACACGCGGGGCAGGATACCCGTAGCTGGCACTGAGCATCGGTTGAAAGGGGAACGATGGCCCCATCGATTGCAACGACACCAAGATCACGAGCGGCTCCAACGCGGCGAGCTGCTCCATGGATCGTTTCAGCACCGACAGACTCACCGCCGAAGGGGGTGAAGGAGCACCACCGCGCCGAGTTCGTGATGCTACATTTCGATGCGGAGGTGTCCCGTCAACTCGGCGGCGTGCGCTTGGCCGAGACAACGAAGGACTATCTCGACGTCAACATGGCGCATTGGGACCGGTATGACTTCGGGCTGTGGGCGCTGCGAACGAGCGACGGCTCGTTTGCTGGACGAGCGGGCCTCCGGCACATCCTGGTGGATGACAGCGACGAGATCGAGATCGCCTACGCGTTCACGCGCAGTCTCTGGGGGCAGAAATTTGCCGGTGAGATCGCGACCGCGATGACGCGCATCGGACTTGAGCGGAGCACGAACCGGCACGGCGAGGACGTCGTGATTTACCGCATCCGGCGGTGAGGGCTCCCGAGGGGGCTGGAAGCAGATACCATTTCTCTTCTCGCAGCTCAGCCCGGGGCAACGGCCGCTTCGCCAAAACCTCGACGGCGTGACTCAGTCGGCACGCAGCCGAACGAGCGATCGCGGCAACGAGGCAAGGAATAGCACCGCGCAAACACACAGCAGGACGATGTCCTTGAACAGGAACTCGCCGGTCAGATTCCACGCCATCGGATCGGATGACAGGCTCCATGTGACGACGCCCGGCGTCGTGAAGAAGAACGACCAGGTGATCGCGAAGGTCGCCACGCCCATGAGTGAACCGAGGGCGGACAGGATCGGGCTGAATGCGCCGGCTGCGAGCAGCGCCGCAATCACGAACTCGGAGACACCAAGAAAATAGGCCTCTCCCCTCAAGCCGAACACGGACAGCCAGGAAATGAACGGACTGTTGGTGATGAACTGGGCGATGCCCTGTGCCGATTGCAGCGTGAATTTCTGCATTCCAAACGACACGAAGATGATCACCATGACCCAGCGAAGAATGGCAAGAGGACGATAGGACCCCCCGCCATTCTCGGCGACGTTGAATCCGTTCATGTGACGATTTCTCCCGGCTAGCGCGTTGATTGATTTGCGAACGAAACGTCCGCTGCAGGCTGTACGGCAGGGGAGCCTGCCGCGTTACCGGCGGAACGGGGTTCCGCGGATCACAGCCGCGTGCAATGCGCGTACCCGCGACGAAAATCCTGCCGCGCACTCGGCCGGTCACTGCGGATCGCTGCGTCCAGTCTCCGAATCGGTCTCCGCCTCCGGGATCAGCACCGCCGGTTCGTCATAGCCTTTGCGGCTGCTGTAGAACAGCAGCGCCATCAAGCCGACGCCGACGACCAGCGAGAACACGACGCCGAGCACCAGCGCGACGTAGCCCGCCACCGGCACCTCGGTATCCGTGCTGAACCAGCCGAGGTAACCGAGCGCGACTGCGCCGGCGAGCATCGCGCACAGCACCGCGATGACCAGCCATCTGGCGAGCCTGCCGTTGCGCGGGCCGGATGGCGTGGGTTGTCCATCGGTGCTGGTCATGGAGATCTCCCGAAGGCACGTTCATGGCGCGGCCGTCGCATCACGCTACGGCGCCGTGGCTTTGGTTGCGATTGCATGCAGAGCGCCGGTCATTGCCGTGACGGCAGCCTTCGCCGGCTCGCCGACACCATGACGCCCTGCGAGATAAGCCGGGTCGTTATAGGACAGGAAGGTCGCACCTTGTTCGTCCTGCCAGACCAGCGCCTTCAGCGGCAGGTCGATGCCGATCGTCTGCGCCTGTTGCATCAATGGCGTGCCGCCCCTGGCGTTGCCGAAGATGATGAGATCGGTCGGCCGCAGCGGCAGGCCGACGGCGGCTGCGCCCGTGGCGTGATCGACGTGAGCGAACACGGTGAGGCCCTTGGCCCTCACTTCGGCCTCGAGCCGCTTCATGGTGTCTTCCGGCCCAAAAGCGCTCTTGATGGTTATGAGTCCGTCTGCGGCCATTGCCTGTGTCTCCCATGAACATGTCGCTGTGATCAGAGCGAGGATCCCGATCAGTGCCGAAAGCCTCATCATCCGCTCATTTCTTGCGGAACAATTTGGCGGGGTCGAATTCCGGCTCTGGAATGAAGCCGTCGCGATTGGGCATCCTGATCTTCGGCAAGCTCGCCTTGTCCACCTTGCCGTCCGCGGGAACGATGCCATTGAGGCTCAGGATGTAGGCAGTGACGGCATAGGTCTCGCCGGCGCTGAGCGAGCCCGGCGTCGGATATGGCATCGCGCGATGAATGTAGTCGTACAACGTCGTCGCATAGGGCCAGAAGCTGCCGACGGTCTTGACCGGCATATTGGACGCGAGCGTGCCCTGCCCTCCCGCGAGGCGATCCTTGATGCCGCCCTGGCCGTTGTCCCCGTGACAGACCGCACAATTATCCGCAAAAATCTGCTTGCCCTGCGCCGCCGTGCCGCTGCCGTCGGGCAGCCCCTTGCCGTCGGGGCTGACGTCGATGTCCCACAGCTTGATCTCATCAGGCGTCGCCGGTCGGCCGAAATCGAACGCCAATGCGGGCGCGGAGAGCATGCCGGCGGTGAGGATGCCGGCGAGAAACAACTTGTTACGCGAGGACATTGCGGACCCTCCCGGCCTCGTCGATGCTCCAGGTCTGCTGAGCGTTGTAGTGAAACAGCGCATTGGTCCCCATCGCGGCGATGAAGGACTGCCGGTCCGGCTGGACATTGCCTTGCTCGTCGGTGGAGCGGCTGACGATTCTGGTCGGCTTGCCGTCCCACACCCAATCCATCTGGAAGCGCACCTGAGCCTTCGACAGCACCGGCAGACTCAATTGCGCCTGTTTCCACGTCCTGGCGCCATCAGTCGAGATCTCGACCTTCGCGATCTTGCCATGACCGCTCCAGGCAAGACCCGAGATGCGGTTGTAACCCGGCTGGATCTGCATCATGCCCGAGGGCTGGGTGATGACGGAGTTGGTTTCCATCCGCAGCTGGAACTGCCGCGCCTTGCCGTTTGCAAGCAGCTGTGTGTAGCGCGCCGTCTCCCAGCGCGTCATCCAGGGCGCAGTGCCGAACTTGAGGCGGCGCAGCCATTTGATGTTGAGGTTGCCTTCGAAGCCCGGCATCACGAGCCGCATCGGAAAGCCATGTGCGGGCCGGAGCGGCTCGCCGTTCTGGCCGTAGGCGACAAAAGCCTCGTTGACGATCTCCTCGGTGAGGGGAATGCTGCGGTCGACGCCTGCGCCGTCGCCGCCCTCCGCAAGCATCCAGTTCGAGCCCTTGTCCTTGGCGACGAGGTCGATCAGGAACCTGAGCGGCACGCCGGTCCATTCATTGGTGCTGACGAGGCCATGCGTGTTCTGCACCGTCAGATCGGGATCGGCCTTCTTCCAGTTTTCCCAGCCGTTGCCAGTGCACTCGATGAAAACGACGCGCGTGACCGACGGCATCCGCTTCAGATCCTCGACGCTGAAGACCAGCGGCTTCTCCACCAGGCCATGGATCAACAGCCGGTGTTGCGCGGGATCGATATCGGGCACGCCGGAATGGCTGCGCTCGTAGTGAAGATCGGTCGGCGTGATGTTGCCGACCAACTTCTGGTGCGGTGTCTTGGAATTGATGGCATCGCTCGGTTCGACGTTGCGTTTGCCTGGCGTGGCCTCGGGGATCCGATCGAGCTTGACGAAGCGCGACCGTTCGCTGTGCGCGCCGAGATCGGCCCCGGGCCCGCGATCGGGGACGTCGCCCAGCGACTCGGTTCCGGCCGCCTCGGCCGCAGCCGCGCCCAAGATGCCTACTGACAGGCCTCCAATGAAGCCGCGGCGCGATACAGGCACGGCTCGTTGCAACGATTCGATTTGCGTCTTGGACGTCATGCGATCTCCCGTCGTAATCGTGCTTTTCGGAAACGCCGTCGGTTTCGTTCGCCGACATTTACTGAACGCTGCAGGAATTGCGCGTTAGGCTGTGTTAGAATCCATGAGCACTGGTCACCTCGCTCGCGTGTCGACTCCACGATTGGACCGCAATCTAGAGGCGCTTGCCGCTCCGCATAATGGCCAGGCGGACCGACGTCATGTCCGCGCGGATCAGGAGTGCCGAATGTCGGGGACCGAAACGGACGAGCTGTTGAAGGCGATGGTGCCGCTGTTCCGGATCCGTCCCGTAATCGACGATTCCTGTCGATTCGGCGGCAGCTGGGAGTCGCTACACGCGCCGAATGGCCGGGGATGGGCACAATTCCACATGGTCACGCGCGGCTCCTGCCTGGTCGAAAGGCCGGGTCTGGGGCCGCAGCGGCTGGACGCCGGCGATATTTTGCTTTTGCCGCACGGGGACAGCCACGTGGTACGAAGCCTGCCGGACGGTGTCGCAACGAGGATCTCGAGCGAAATCAAGAACGGCGTTCGCCAGCGCAGGACGGTCGACGCCGAGACCGATACCGAATTCCTGTGTGGCCGGTTCCTCTTCGAGATGTCGGATGAGAACCCTCTGATCGCTGCGCTTCCCGATGAAATCGTCGTTCGCACCGCAGGAGAACCCCTGCTGGAAAGATTTCGGCGCCTGTTGATCGACATTCGCGATGAACTCGACGCAGGACAGGTCGGATCGCAGATGATCGCGGCCGACCTCGCGAGGGCCCTGTTCGTCATGATACTCCGCGACCATCTGGCCGACGAGTGCACGGGAAACGGGACGGTCTCGCTGTTGCGGAACCGCACAACAGCCCGGGTCGTGTCGGCGATCCTCAACGATCTTGCCCGCGACTGGACGCTCGACGACATGGCGGCGGTCGCGATCTCGTCGCGCGCGACGCTGGTGCGTGCCTTTCGAAAGCATGCGGGGATCGCCCCGATGACGTTCCTGTCCGATTTGAGATTGACGATTGCGCGCAAGCGGCTTGCCGGCACCTCCGATCCGATCGCGAAAATCGCCGGCGAAGTCGGCTATGCGTCCGAGAGCGCCTTGAGCAAGGCCATCATGCGCAAATACGGCCTGCGGCCGGGCGCGCTGAGGCTTGCAGAGCCGGGGCGATAGCGACTGCGGGCGGGCTCCTGCCGGGCCACGGAATGCCTTGCGCCGCAGCAAGGCCGGAAGGCAACACGCAGCAAAGCCCGGCGCGCTGCGGTCCGGATTGCACGAAGCCGGTCATCGTGCGGCGCTTCGCGCCAGCACGTTGACTCCGCCCGCGCGACGGCCCTTTACCGGAAATACCCCAGCACGAGATCGAGATCCGAGCTGCCTGCGGCCGTGCCGTTCAGCTCCGCGTCGATGACACGGCGGGGGGGCGC
>NZ_AJQE01000032.1 GCF_000261685.1 Bradyrhizobium genomosp. I (2014)
AGATCGTTGGCGGCTTCCAGAACGAGCCAGGCGGCGTCCACCGACACCTTGTCCGGCGCTCCGCCGCCGAGATCGGCGCCGACGGCGTTGCTGAGGTTCTTCTTGCGAACGGCGGTGCCGAATTGAGGCAACATTGCAAATACTCCCCTTCGGATTCCGGGATGATGCTCAGTGCACCCGACTAGTGGACCTGGAGCTCGGGCTGACGGCCCGTAACAGTCTCGGCACCCGCGCTATTCTTGCGCGACTGGTAGAACTTCAAGATGCTGCGCGAGGTCTCGATCTTGAGCCGGCCGTACTCGCGCTCGTTGTCCTGGAGCTCGCGCGCCGTGATCAGATGATCCTTGGCACCGAGGAACAGGAGCGACATCGTCGTGTCCCAGGAGAAGTCGAGCGCCTTGCACAGGACCAGGATCATCTCGCGGTTGCGGTCCATCAGCGCGCGCTCGATCACGTCGACGGGCAGTGACGAGAGCAGCGACAGGCCGATCTGCACCTCGTCGAAGCGGTGCTGGCGCGCATAGTTCGAGATCGAATCCTGATTGAGGTTGCCCTGCCGGTACTGCGTCGTCACCACGCGCTTGGCGACGAAATAGCTGCGCGAGGACGGGCCGAACTTGGACTGGAGATCGCCGGTGACGTCGGTCACCGAGCTCTGGATCTGCGCCATCATCTCGGGCCTCTCGGTCTCGAGGCGGCGGCGCACGTCTTCCGACGCCTTCGAGATCAGCTGCTGGAAGATGTGGCGCGGCACGTCCTTGCGCAGGCCGAGCTGTTCGGCGAGAATCGAATCGCCCTCGGCGCGGCGGACCATGTGCAACAGGCCAGATCCGGAGAAGCGCGCGCCCTCGTTCTTCGCAACCGACGTCACGACCTCCTGGTTGCCGCGCTTGACCAGCACGTCGGTTACGGCTTCGCCGATCGACTTGCGCTGCGCGATCGCGAGCAGATGCGACTGGCTCTTGGTCAGGGCACTCTCGACCAGCATCTTCTCGTCGAGACGACTGGAGTCGCGCAGCACGGGACCAGCGACCTCGATCTCGTCGTCGAGCGCGAGCTTCTCGATGACGTTGAGCGGCGCGTGATCGCATGCCGACATGACTTCAGAGAGTTGCGCCCGCGCGGCGACCTCGATCTCCTCGGCGAGCCGGCCGATGACCTCGCCGAACGTGGAGATCTCGTCGTCGCTGTAGCGGCCGGTGATCAGAATATCGGTCGCGTGCCACAACGCCTTTGCCCGGCTTTCGTCGGTGCCGCGCGCGATCGCGTCGTCCAGATCCTGTAGAAGCGATTTCGCCCCGTTCATCTCGATCACCCCAGTTCTTGGTAGCCCTTTGGCAAGCCGCTCTTGGCGCGACGCCGAATTCCTCTGGGAACCGACGTTAGAGATGAAACGCGAGAATTCAGTAAAATGGGCAAATCAGTTTTGCCGAGCAGAATTCATTCAAATGCGAGAGAATGCGTTAACGGGCGGGCAATGGAGACGGTGCTCCCCTTTCGCGAGCGGGAGAGGCAAGTCGGCCGGCGGCCCAATTCGCGCAAACCGATCTGCTCACGGATTCTGCGGCGTCAGCACCAGCGGCGGCGTTGGCCTGGGCTTGGCGGGCGCAGGGCCCGGGGCCGGCTTCACCTCGATCGGCGGCGGCAACGGCGCGGCCTGCTGGCTTGCGAGCGGCGGGCTCGTGAGTGGAGGCCTTGTGAGTGAAGGGCTTGGCGCGGCGGGAGCGGCCTGCGGGGCCCTCGGCGTCGGCGCGGCCTTTGACTTCTGCGGCGCGCGGCGCGGATCGCGGCCGGGCAGCGGCACATCCAGCATCGGCGGCTCCGGATCGGGCGAGACCAGGCTCGGCAGCGCAGCGGTGGCAGGCGGCGGCTCGCCGCGTTCGATGGCATCGAGCCGACGCGTCTCGCGATCGATGGTGCGTACCGCGAGCCATGACGACAGCGGCGTGAGGTCGATGGTGCGGCTCAGCTTGTCGGGAGGCCCTGCCGCGAACAGCTGGATCTCCGGGGGCGCACCCGAGAGTCCGGTCATGATCGGCGTCAGGCTGACGCGGATGTCGGCCTGGTCGGCGGGAATGTCGTAGCCGCCGGAGACGATGGCACGGGCGTTCTTGGCCTCGAGCGGCGTCGCGCCGACCCGCAGCCGCCCGTCGCGGATCGTGAACGGGATCTGCGCCGAGGCGACCGTGATGGGACCGGCCGACAGCGCGGGCTCGACGAGCTGCCGCAAGCGATTGTCGTCACTGACCTGGCCGCTGTCGCTGGCGCGGATGGCGATCTCGAACGCGCGGGGATTGAGGCCGCCGATTTCCGCGGAGTCGAGCGTCACCGTGCCGTTGCCGGCGAGCGCGCCGGTCAAGGCGGCGATGCTGCGGCCCTGGCTGGTCAGCGCCATCTGCACAGAGGCGCGCCCCTTGGACAGCGCAAGGTCGCGATAGCGCAGCGCCGCCGCATCGACATTGCTGAGCTCGATGCGCGCGTTCAGCGCAAGGCCATTCGCGCCATTGCGCGCGTCAAGGCTCGCGGACATCTCGCCGCCGCCAATGCGGCCCTTGAGCGCATCGAGCGCGAGCGACTGCCCGTCGTTCCGGATCGTGCCGCCGAAGGGGCGCAGCTCGATGCCGCCCGGCAACGTTCCGCGCAGAGCCTGGAAGGCGATGCGGCCGTGCCAGCCGCTGACGAGCCCCGGACTGAACGGCTCGCCAGACTCATGTCCGGCCGCGCCGATCGCGATTGCGAGCGCCGGCGCGAGGTCGAGCGTATCGAGGCCCACCTCGCCGTCGACGTTCTTCTCCTGATCGAGCGTCACCGAAAGATGCCCGCGCAAATGCGAGCCCGCTGCATTGCCGTCGAGATCGTCGAACGTCAGGCGATTGCCCGACAGCGTGAGGCGGGAGGACAGGCTGACATTCTGCGCCGATTTGTCGGCCGGACCGGTCCCGAACAGCGGCGCCAGATTGACGTTGCGCACGCGCAGGTTCACGCTCGCCTTGGGTTCGGAGGATTTGGGCTCCGACAGTTCGAAGCTGCCTTGCGCGTCCGCATCCAGCCCGCCGCCGGTGAGCTTTGCGTTCAGTTGCGCTGGACGGCGCCAGGCGCCGCTCAAGCGGCCTTCGAATTGCGCGGCGCCCTCGCCTGCGGCCACCATGCGATCGAGCCCGAGCAGGGCCAGCAGCGCGCCGGCGTGCGGCGTCGACACTTTCGAATCGAGCGTGAAGTCGCTGTTGCGCAACTTTTCAATATCGATGCCGCCAATGGCAGCGGTCGGCGTCTGCGCAGCCAGCGTCGCCGTCGCCTTGAGCTGGGGCGCGTCGAGATCGAGCACGACGCGGGCATTGCTGCGATCGGCATGCTCGGTGTTCTTGTCGAGGCTGAGATCGAGCTTGAGACGGGTCGCGCCTGGCAATGACGGGAGGGCATCGAGGCGGGCGCGCACCGCGGGCGCAAGCGGTTCGATCAGCGCGGTGAGCTCACCCAGCGAATTGGCGGTGGACTTCAGCGCGAGCTTGCCCGTGGCCTTCGTGCGGTCGAAGCTGCCGCTCGCCTCCGTGGTCACGCCGCTGGCCTGGCCGAACCGCAATTGCTCCAGCGACAGCGATGCGGGGCTGTAAGCGAGCTTGGCGGCGAACGGCCGCAGCTCCTGGCCGGCGGAGATGGCGCGGCCGATGGCGAGCGAGAGTCTTGCCTCCTCCGGCCACTCGCCCTGCGGTCCCGCGAGCGCGCGGACAAAACTCGCGGCGGCATCGAGGTCGAGCCGGTCGGCCTTGAGCTCCGCGTCGATCCGCGAGCCCTTGCTCGCGCCGGTCTGAACGAAGGCGATGCGGCCCTCCACCTCGCCGCCGTCGATGTCGGCCTTCAGCCTGTCGATGGCGAGGTGATTGGCGGCGATGGTCACGTCACCGGCGAGGCGCAGCGGCCGCGTGCTGCGCCGGTTGACCTCGGTGCGGCCCTGAAGCCAGGCCACCAGCGTGTCCGGATCGGACGATTCGATGCGCAGACGGCCGCTGAAGCTGTCCGCGCCGGGGGTCGCGCCGTTGAGCGAAAGCTGCGTCGTGCCGGGCGCGCGCAATTCGAGCCGCTGGAAGGTCCACGACCTGCCGTCGGTCTGAAGTTCGGCCGCGATGTTCTGAAGCGGACGACCGCCGAGCATGATCTGGTCGGCGTTGAATTCGATCTGCGCCGGGATTGGCGTCTGCGGGATCGCCGCCAACCCTGCGCGCAGCGCCGGCATGACGCGCGGCGGATCGGCATCGTCCTTGGCCGTCAGCTTGTCGGCATCGACCTGCCGCGCCGACAGCACGGTGCGCAGCAGCGGCGAGGCGCCGAACCTGAGATCACCGACGCCGCCGAGCTTCAGCGCGGCGTCCTCCGTGCCGAAGCTCGCGTCGATCTGTTCGAACTTGGCGCCGGCCGGATCCGCCTTGAGCCTGGTCGCGAGCTTCCAGGGCGTCGGCCCCGCCTCGCCCGCCTTCCTGGTCGCGGGCACCGCGAGCGTCAGCGCGCCGTCGAATTTCGGCTGGCGGTTGTCGAAGGCGAGCACGCCTTCGAGATCGGCGAGGATGGCGCGCTCGCCGGGATCGATGTTGAGGTGGAGACGGGTCGCGCTGCCGTCGGCACTCGGGCCGGAGGAGACGCGGAACGGGTAGCGCACTCCGCTAGCGGTGAAACTGCCGTCGCCCCGCACCGAGCCCGCGAGCGAGCGCACGTCGCCGGAAAAGGCGATGTCGTTCAGCTCCAGTGTCGAGCGGCTGGCGGCATCGTGCAGGGCGATGCGGCCGGTGAGGTTCAGGCGTTCGATGGCGAGGGACGCCAGATTGAAACTGCCGCTCGCGGTGGACGGCAAATCGACGCGCCCGCGCGCATCGAGGCCGAGATCGACCGCCATGCCGCCCACCGAAAGCTCGGTGGCGCGCCATTCGCCGCGCATCAGGGAACTCAGGCTGAACTCGACGTCGAGCTTGTCGGCGCGCAGCCGGCCGAGATCGTTGTTGCCGCCGAAGGTGACCGCGCGCAGCCGCAGCGTCGGCGCCGGCAGCAACCGCGCGTCGAGCTCACCCGCCACCCGTACCGGCACGCCGATGATCTTGCCAGCCTCCGCCTCGAACTGGGGCCTGAACTGGTTCCAGTCGATGTAGTAAGGCCCGATCAGCGCGGCCAGCAGCGCAATGATAAAGGCAATCGCCAATCCGAGCAGCGTCGTCTGCACCGGTCTCCCCTCGGCCAAACCGACCCGGGCCGAACCTGAGGGCCTCAGGCGCGCCGGAACAGCCCCTTATATAGAGGGAAGTGTGGCGAAGTCACAGCGACTGTTCCGCACGGAGGTTAACGCCGGCCGGCTCACCAGCTCGCCGGCAGCCGCTTCAGGCCGCGCAGCACGAAGGTCGGCCGCCATTCCGGGTTCTCGACGTCGTCGATGCGCAGATCAGGCAGCCGCCGCAGCAGCGTGGCGGTGGCGATCTCGGCCTCGATGCGCGCCAATTGGGCGCCCAGGCAGAAATGGATGCCGCCGCCGAACGACAGCGGCTTCACGTTCTGGCGGGTGACGTCCAGCCGGTCGGGCCGATCAGGATAGACCGCGGGATCGCGGTTGGCCGAGCCGAGCAGGCACAGCACGGTCTCGCCCTTGGGAATCGTCACGCCGCCGAGATCGTCGATGTCCTCCAGCGTGACGCGCCCGGTCATCTGCACCGAGGAATCGTAGCGCAGGAATTCCTCGATCGCGCCCTCCATCAGCTCCGGCCGGGCCTTGAGGAGCGCCAGCTGGTCCGGATTGCGGTGGAGCGCGAGCAGGCCGTTGCCGATCAGGTTGACGGTGGTCTCATGGCCCGCGCCGAACAACAGGATGATGTTGGCGGTCAGCTCCTCGTTGGTGAGCTTGTTGCCGTCCTCCTCGGCCTGCACCAGCTGGGTGATGAGGTCCTCCCCGGGATTGCGGCGGCGCAGCTCGAACAGCTGCTGGAAATACATCTGCGCCATCAGGTTGCCGGCGTTGCCCTGTTTGATCTCCTCCGCAGACAAGGGCACGGGATCGAGCAGCCGCCCGCCGTCGCGCGAGCTCTTGTAGAAGACCTCGCGGTGCTCCTCGGGGATGCCGAGCATGTCGCAGATGATGGTGACGGGCAGACGGAAGGCGAAATCCTCGATCAGGTCCATGTGGCCGCGATCAATCACGGCGTCGATGGCCTGGTCGACGATCTCCTGGATCCGCGGCCGCATGTCCTCGACCCGGCGGGCGGTGAAGGCCTTCACCACGAGGCCGCGCAGGCGGGTATGGTCCGGAGGATCGGCTTGCAGCATCCAGTAGCTCATGCTGCGAAACACCGGCTCGTTCATGATTTCGGGACCATAGCGGCGCGTGGTGCGCTCGACGAAATCCTTGCCGAAGCGCTTGTCGCGCAGCACGAGACTCACCTCGGCGTGGCGGCTTGTGACGAACTGGCCGAACGGCGTCACATGGATCGTATCGAGGGTGCGCAGCCGCTCGTAGTGCGGATAGGGATCGCGGATGAAGTCCGGCGACAGCGGGTTGAACAGCGGATCACCGCCGGCGCCTTGCACGTGCTCGTTCATGGTGACCTCAGATCGGTTGCCGCACGACACGAATACGCAAGGCTGCCCCGTCGCCTGGCGTAACCATCCCCGAATTTTCAAACTCGATACATTGTTGTATCGAGTTGCAGTTTGCCCTAACCTGTGCCGATGTCAAGGGTGAGAACGAGACCGACCAGGGACGACACGCGCGACAGGCTGTTCGAGGCGGCCGCCCGCGTGTTCGAACAGGACGGCATCGGCGGCGCCAGCATCGAGGCGATCGCGGCGGCGGCGGGCTTCACCCGCGGGGCGTTCTATTCGAACTTTGGGAGCAAGGACGAATTGATCGTCGCCATGCTCGAGGACCATGTCGAGCAGTCGATCCGGCGCAACATGGACATCCTCGCGCAGCACGACAATCTCGACGATTTCATCGCGGCGCTGAAGGCGATGGACCGAAGCCGGCAGGATCCGCTCGGCCGCTCGCCCCTCCTCCACATGGAGATGATCCTGTTCGTCGCGCGCGCCGAGAAGCGCCGCCCGGAGCTCGCCAAGCGCCTGCGTGCGCGACGCAAGCTGGTTGCCGACATCGTCGAGGCGACATTGAAGAGCAACGGGCGCAACGACAATCTGAACCCGCCCTGGATGGCCTCCGTCGTGCTCGCGCTGGAAGACGGCTTTCGCCTGCACCGGCTGATCGACCCGGAGACGACGCCGGCCGACAGTTTTCTGCGCGCGATCACGGATCTCAGGCGAAGGACGGGACTGGCCTCGGACTAGCGGCTGCGCATGCGTTAAGTTGCCGCACTCAGGGAACGCGCAGCGCAACTATCAACAAGCGGCCGCGCAAGAGCGAGGCTTGCGGATCTCTTCAACCGTTGCGATCCGTCCTGCGCCGGTCGCCACCAGGAGACGCGAGCCTCGAGATGAACGCGCGTTTATCTTCATGACTCTTTGTCTCTCCTGATTGTCTCTCCTGAATGGCGCTTGCAACTTTTGCCCGTCATTGATGTTGGCCCGGCATCGCAACACCAACGAGGAGGAAAGCACATGAAGACCGCGCTAGTTCTGGCAACCGTCGGCACACTCGGCTTGAGCGCCGTAGCGGCACCAACGCCCGCGGAAGCCCGCTGGCGTGGCGGCTTCGGCCCAGCGCTGGCAGGCGGATTGATCGCAGGCGCCGTGTTCGGCGGCCTGGCCTCTTCCGCTTACGCGTACGGCCCGGGTTACGGCTACTACGGATACCCTCGCTATTACGGCGGCTACGCGCCGGCGTATTACGGCGGGTACGGATATCCCTGGGGCGGCTACACCACGACCTACTACAGCACTGGTTACGCCCCAGCCTACTACGGCTACGCCTATCGCCGAATCGTGCGTCCGGCCTACGCCTATTACGGCGCACCATTCCCGCGGCGGAACTTCCATCACCATCGTTGGCACCACCACTGGTGACGTGAATCGCCAAGTCAGGCCCAGCACGGAACGCTGAGCCCTCAAGAAATGATGATCAGGCCGATGCCATCCGGCGTCGACCAGAGACAACGCGCGCTGACG
Organism: Bradyrhizobium genomosp. I (2014); assembly: GCF_000261685.1. GTDB lineage: Bacteria > Pseudomonadota > Alphaproteobacteria > Rhizobiales > Xanthobacteraceae > Bradyrhizobium. Next base: position 8,089 of record NZ_AJQE01000032.1, read on the forward strand.
CCTCACGACGGAACCGCGCAATTGCAGCAAAGCAGAAGGAAATGAAGGAGAGTTTCAGATGAACGCGAGGAAGAACAAGTTTTTGCTGACCACGGCAATCCTGCTCGCAGGCGTCAGCCTGGCGTCGGCACAAGGCATGCGCGAAGGCGCCGGAGGCGGAACTGGCGGGAGCGGCATGAGCGCCGGAGGCGGAGCCGGCGGAGGTGCTGCGGAACACGGACGATCCGATGGCGCGATGTCACACGGTGCAGGTGCGGCATCGCACAGCGAAGGGATGACGCAGGGCCGCGCGGGCGGCCGGGCCGAGGGCTCGTCTGCGGCGCAGGACAGCAGCCGAACCACGGACAAGGGCGACAAGCAAACCATCGGTCAGGGCCGCGACCGCGGCGACGCGCGTCAGTCAGAATCTGAACACAACAAGCAAGGCAAGACGGTGGGTCAGAGCCGTGGCGATCGGGACACGGCACGTCAGTCCAAATCCGACTCCAAGTCCGAGAGTGACAAGAACGGACAGAAGAGCCAGACCGTCGGACAGAGCCGCAGCGACCACGACCGGACGCATCAGTCGCAGGGCGCCGAGCGGAACAGGAGCACGACCACGGGTGCCAACACCAATGACAATGCTCGCGATAAGAATACCCAGGGCAAGAATGCGCAGGGTCAAAACACGACGACGACGGGCGCAAACACAAAGAGCGATACCCGGAGCAAGACCGCAGAGGATCCAAGCAAGAAGACCACCGGCGCAAGCACCGGCAGCAACGCCCAGGGTCAGAATGCGCAGGGCGCGACGACCGGCGCCGATGCGCAAGGACAGACCAACGCCCAGACCCGGGGCGCGGCCACCCAGAGCATGTCCGGCCGCGTGCAGGTGAATGCGCAGCAGCAGACGCAGTTGCAACAGTCGGTGCTGAACTCACGCAATGTAGACCGCGTGCGGGTCAACACCAATTCCATCAACTTCCGGATCGATGCCGGCGTGGTCGTGCCGCGGAACATCTCCGTGATCTCGGTTGCGGATTATCCGGCGCTGATCGACGTCTATCCTGGTTACCGCGACGATAGCTTCTTCGTCGTCGATGACGAAATCGTCGTCACCGACCGCAGCCGCAGGATCGTCGACGTCATTCCCGCCGGGCCGCGGACGCACTATGCCCGGAGGGGCGGCTCGAGCACTGCTGGCGGCAGCGTTGCGGCGCTGGATCTCAGCCCCGACGAGATCCGCACCGTTCAGCACGTCCTGATCGAACGCGGCATGCTGTCCGGCGAAGCCGACGGCATCCTCGGGCCGGATACGCGCAGGGCATTGATGACCTTCCAGAGGCAGGAGGGCTTCCAGGCCACCGGTTCGATCGATACCCGCACGGTCGCGGCGCTTGGCGTGTCGAACAAGATCAGTGCCACGCAGGGCCAGTCGACGACCGTCGGCCAGGGCCAGAGCAACCAGTCGGCGCCGCAGAACACGACCGGACAAAGTGCTGGTCAGAGCAACGCGCCGGCGCAACAGAACGAGACCACCGGCAAGGCTCCGCAGAACCCGCCGGCGACTTCGGGCCAAGCCAGCACGCAGCCGCCTGTGGGGCAAACCACCGGCCAGGCTCCGGCCCAGGGCAGCACTCCGTCCACTGGTCAGCCCAGCACTGGTCAGGACACGCAGGCTGGGCAGCCGAACCAGAACAGTTCCCCGCCGCCTTCGACGTCGAATCAGCCAGCCCGGAAGTAAGATTGCTGGCAAACGCTTCAGAGCTCCGCCTTCCGGCGGGGCTCCTTTGCTGCCCATTGGAGGCGATGGAGGGCAGTGGCGGGATCCGCTCGGCCGCTCGCCCCTTCTGCGCGCGATCACTGATCTCAGGCGCGGACCGGACTGGCATCGGACGTCTTCAGCAAGCGGCGCGACCCGAGCAAAGCGAGTCGCGGGATTTGTCGCAGGATCGGACAAGGCATGTCCGCTTTGGGAAAGACGTTTCGATCCGCCCTGCGCCACAAACAAGCCCATCGTTCGAATCCAAAGGTTTCGTTCTGCCAGAGTTCCCGAGCGGCGCAGCCACGCCGATGTCCGTCGTCGACGCCTTGAGGGCGGTTGCCGGTCTTCCGCCGCGGGCGCGCGCGAGCTTTTGCCGGGGCCGGTGCGTTCGCGGTACCTATGCCCCCTCGGATCAGGCCAAGGAGATCACCAGGTCTCGCAGCTTCACCATGCCCTCCCGGGTGCTGGCGCGTTTCTCGGCGGACGTCGTCTCCCCGAGCTCGGTCGATACCGACGGTCGCTCGCTGCGCGGCTTCAGCTTCCGGCTCGGCAGCGGCAATCAGCGCTCCGAGATTTTCACGCAGAGCGCCCCGGTTCATTTCGCCAGAACGCTCGACCAGATGCTGGCCTTCCTGCAAGCGCGCATGCCGGGAACTGACGGCAAGCCGGACACGGCCCAGGTCGAGGCATTCTCCGCCGCCAATCCCGAGACGCTGCGCCAGGCAAGCTACCTTGCCGCGAATCCGCCGCCGGCAAGCCTTGCCTGCACGACCTATTGGGGCGTGCACGCCTTTCCCGCAACGAACGCTGGAGGTGAGACACGGTTCATCAAGTTCAAGATCGCGCCGGTCGGCGACGAACGCAGGCCGGCCGAGGACGCGACCAGGTCCACCGGCTTGTTGCGCGATCTCGAATCCCGGATCGCGGCACGCGATGTCAGGTTCAGCGTGATGGCGCTGCTGGATCGTCCCGGCGACCCCGTCATGGACGTGACCATCCGTTGGCCCGATGAGGATGGGCGCGAAGCGGTACGGCTCGGAACGATCGTGATAACGGGCACTGAATCGAACGAGGCGTGCGACGCGTCCATGTTCAATCCAGGCAATCTTGCCGAAGGCATCGGCCATCCGCCGGACGAGATGTTTGCGGCGCGGCGCGCAGCCTACGCCGTCTCTCAAACAGGCCGCCGCTGAACGGAAGGGTCACGCTTCGCTTTCCGGCTCGCCCTGCGCCTCACGGCGCCACACGCCCGGGCTGATGCCGACCACCGAGGAGAACACCCGGGTGAAGTGGCTTTGATTGGCGAACCCGGCCGATATAGCGATCTCCGCCAGCGACAGGTCGCGCACGGTCATCAATTGCTTGGCCGTGTCCACGCGCTGGCGCAGCAGCCATTGGTGCGGCGGCAGGCCGGTGGAGAGGCGGAATGCGCGCGAAAAATGGCTGACCGAGAGATCGAACTCGGCTGCGATCTTCTCCAGTGAAAGCTTGCCGCGGAGATCGGACTCCAGCCTTTCGCAAGCCCGCTTCACCTGCCATGGGGCAAGGCCGCCGCGCGCCGGCTCGGCGGCGCGCCGCACCCCGCCGTAGGTCGTCGCAACATGTGCGGTGAGCGCGAGCATCATGTGGTCGATGAAGAGCTGGTTGGCCTCTTCAGGCTGCCGCAACGCCGCCAGGAACGACGCGCCGAGATGGCGGATCGTGATGTCGTCATGGCCGACGCCGGGCTCATAGGCGAGTTCGCCGATCCGTGGCGCGCCGCTTTGCCTCGCCATGTCGTCCAATGCCGAACGGGGCAGATGGAAGAACAGGGAATGAAAGGGCTTGTCGATCACGTAGCGCGGATCGCGCTTCAGATCGTACAGATAGGTGGCGCCGGCGCGGATATCGCTCTTGATCACGCATCGGCCGCGCTCCCAGCACTCGCAATCAGAGAAATCGCGGAATTTGAGGCTGACGAGATAGGCGTCCTCCGATGGCATCGACTCGGAAAGCCGCGGCAAGGGATGGTCATCCCGGGTTTCGATGACCGCGAGCGCGGCGCTGCGCAGCGAACGCGTGACCAGCGTTGGCGGCGCATCCTTCAAATGCAAGAACCGTTCGAGCTTCTGCGCGAAGGCGTCCGCCTGTGCCATGGGAGTGCATCTCGTATGTAAGGAGACCGGGGAGCAGAGGCGCCACCGCCAGATCACGTCCAATTATCCGACATCCGCAAGCGACGGTCCAGACTTGCGCGTTGGAACGCCGGCCGTGTGACGCCCCGCCGCATCTATTGTCGCAAGACGTTTTCACAAGAGATTTCAACGGATCTTGATGTCTCTCGCGCGATCTCCGTTCAATGCCTCGACAACTCGTCGCCCGCCCATCGTGCATTTGTGAAAACGCGGGTGCGCTTGAAGCATTCGCCTGCACCGGCTGATCGATCCGGAGATGACGCCGGCGCGATCAAGGATTTGCGGGGCCGCGTGCCGCAAATGCCACAAGCACTCGTGAAGTTGGCACATCCACAGCGCTTGGGCTGACACTGAACAGCAATCTTAGGCTTACGATCAGCGATGGCATGCTGACGCTGCACGGCCGGCCCGCGACAAACTCACCAGCTATGCCGGCAAGGGAGTCCTCTCAAGTACAGCTGGTGAGCTGCAGCTCCTCGCTACTTCTTCTTTGCGGGTCCGAAGTCCGGCTGCCAGGCAGCTTCCTTGCGGGACGGGGCCGCGGCAATCACCTTGGCCTTGTCCTTCTTCGGCTTCTTGGCTTCGCGGTTGCCGCGTTGCTGGCCCTTTGCCATGTCGCTCTCCTTTGCTGGCTTGAGTTCGTCGAATTCATTCGGCTGCAGGACCCGGCCGCGCGGGGTGCAGACCCTGACGTCCATGTAGCCCTCGCGCAGCAGTCTTTCCGCAAGGCCTAGCGCGACCGTCGCAGTCCCGCGCCCGAGATTGGAGCTGCCGTATTCGTTGGTCCCGCTGACCAGATACGGCACGCGTGTTGTCCTAGCCACTGAGGACCGCGGGTCCGCACACGAGAAGAAGAAACAGCGGAACGATCACCGGCGGCACGATCGATTCCGAAATGCGATCACCCGACATCGAACGCTCCAGCGCAGCCTTCGGCGGGAGCACACGTGCCCACAGTCACCGGTCGAAGCCGTCGAGACGCACGGTGATGGCAGCGAGCCTACGCCCGCGCCGAACCAATAGCGAGCGTTAAGTGCCTCTTGTCGTCGCACCGCGACGTGACCGTTTGCCCGTACGGACACGATAGTGCTGGCTATTGCCGTGCCAAAGGCGCATGCTCGCAGCAGCCGGCACCGGTTGGGGCTTCACTTGCGAAAGGCAGGCGTACGCATGACCATCCGCTCGCGGCGAGAGACCGTCACCTTCAGGCATCCGTTCCACATCCGCGGCATCGAGCGCATCTTGCCGGCCGACGCCTATGAGGTCGTCACCGACGAGGAGACGATCGAAGGCCTGACCTTCGCCGCCTATCGTCGGGTCGCCACGATGATCACCGTGCCCGCCGAAGGTGCGGGCGGCGCCATGGAGGTACTGTCGATCGGCTCCGTCGATCTTGCGAATGCTCAAGCTGCAGACGCGAGCATCGCCAATGACTGACCAGCCGGTCGATCTCGACAAGCGCCGTGGCATGGCCGCGCAAAAGGCCACCGACCTGCGCCGCGCGCTGGCGGAGGTCGAGGCCCATGTCAGAGAGCTGCGCGAGCGCGAGGCCGACCTCGAACACCGCATGATGACGGTTCCCGCTGCGTCCTGGCAGGAAGCCGCTGTGAAGGCGCGCCATCTGCTCAACCTCTATGCTGCGGGCCTGCCGGCCGAGGACACGCGCCATCGCGCGCTCGTCTCGGCGCTGTTCGACGATTTCGCCCGGCTGTCCGGAGAGGGCTGAGCGAGGGCCACCTGCATGCTCGACGTGCATATTCGGCGGGAGCCGGGAAGCGGACGCGCGGTACCGGTCAATGATTGGAGGGCGCGAACTTGCAAGGAAGCCAACACGTAACGGAGTGAGCCATGACACTGACCAGCGGCCGCTTTATTGACCACGAATACGACCGGATGATCGTCCGGTTCTCGATGCATGACGGCGCCCGGGAGATCCCTTGCGCGATCTCCACCTCAGCGATGGATGATCTCGAGCACGGCGCACACGTCAAGCCCGAGCAGCGGGAAGCCCAATTCGCCCGTCTACGCGATCGCATCGAAGCATGCGCCGAGAGCAAATATCGCGCCACCGAGTTCGAAGGCACGCCGCCGGGCATCGTGCTTCGAGGCATCGATTTCAGGCCATAAGGAAGACAGCAGCCGGGACAGCCGGGCCCGGCTTTTCTGCGACCTCAGCGGCGGCGCGCCATCATGATGTCCGGAATCAAGATCGCTTCTACTCCGGCCTTGCTTTGATCTCCGGCAGGGGCGGCTTGCGCTCGAAGGGTTTCTTCTTCGGTGGCGCGGGCAGCAATCCCTCCCTGATCGCTTGCTTCCGGGCGAGCTTGCGGGCGCGGCGAATGGCCTCGGATTTCTCGCGGGTCTTTCTCTCGGACGGCTTTTCGTAGGAGCGGCGCTGCTTCATTTCCCGGAAGACGCCCTCGCGCTGCATCTTCTTCTTGAGAACGCGGAGTGCCTGCTCAACATTGTTGTCTCTGACGAGTACGTGCAATTGATCCTCCTGGCTCGGGCTGCGAATGCGAGATGTCCTGCAGGGCAGCCAATTGCGCAGGAGCCTTATTGCGATTGTCTTATTGCGATTGTTGAGGATAGCAGCGGCAACATTCGTCGCGGCTTCGGACGAGCCGATCTGCTCGTCACAGCGAGCAGCTTGGTGGCGTCGACGTGACCACTGTCGCGCAGCGCTGTCAATCGATAACGTCTCGCTTGCAGGTCGGCGGACGCACGCAAAGCGCCTCGATCGGGACAGAAGAACTGCTTCGCGGAAACAAACTGGCTTCGCTCCTTGCAAAACCGTGAAAATCATATACATTGAGCTCGTTCGATTAGCCGCTGTGCCTTGTTGAATGCGCCCGCGGGCTCCTTTTCCAATGACATCGACGAAGTTGAAGATAGCCGCGTGATTGTTGCGCGGGATGCGTTCGCGCGCTTTGGAGAAGAAAATGGTGACAGGTACGGTCAAGTGGTTCAATGGCCAGAAGGGCTTCGGTTTCATCCAGCCGAGCGACGGCGGCAACGATGTGTTCGTTCACATCAGCGCCGTTGAACGAGCTGGTCTTGCTGGTCTCGGAGAGGGCCAAAAGGTCAATTTCGAGATCAAGACCGACAAGATGCGAGGCAAAGTCAGCGCTGAGAACCTCTCGCTGGCTTGATATCGTGGCGCCGTTTCACGGATGTACTGAAACGGTCGCCCTGCCCGCTCAATCCTGGGATTGAGCGGGTTTGGCCGTTGCGGATCCGGGTGAACGATGAGCACCAAGAAGCCGGCAGAACCGTCACCCGAAAGCATTGCGCGTTCCGATCGCAAGCGCCTGGCCGCTGAAGAGGGAGCGCGGGCCTTGGCAGACGTCGAAAGGCAAGCCGTCGAGGTTCGCAAGAACATGGCGCGGCTCCGAGAAGTACGCGAGGCGAAGGAAGCAGCTGATGAAGCTCTTCGAACAACTTTGCCAGCGCCTGCGCTCAAGAAGCGTTCAAGAAAGCCGGCGCGATAGTCGCCTTCCACTGCGCCGGCGAAATTTGAAGAGCCGATCACATGCCGGAGAGTGCAGATCGTGCCTAGAATCAAGCCAGACCACGGAACCATCACCTTCTTTCTCGCGTCCGGCGCAAACCGGCAGATGTGCCGGCTTGCCACGACCTTCAACACGCAGAAGCAGGCCTTCAGCTATTTACAGAAGCATCGAACGGAGATCGAGCGTATGGCGCGGGCGCGCCTTGCTTCAGGGGAGCTCGAAGACGGGATCGTCGTGCTTTCGATGCTCTAGTCAGTGCGGACAGGTGAGCGAGAGCACCTTTGGCGGTCTCAATCGGCCCATCGAACTCTTTCGTCGACGAATGTCGCTCTCAAGACAGGGCCGCTCGCATCCCGAACATTGATGGCGACGCCATCGCTGCTCGCGAACGGTTCGAGCTGTTTGGCAATGTCGGCAAGTGACAGCGCCGCCTCGATCTCCGCGGCTCGCCGGCTGGCCAAGTCCAGACCTTCTTCGTCTACGACGAGCGCTTCACCATCCCAGATGTCAAAGTAGAATCGCGACACTAGGTCGTCTTCTCTGACGGGCTTCGTCGTTCAGCCTCCCTCGCCAGCCGCTCAGCCTTCAGTCGCTCCCGATTTGCGTGGAAAGCCTGTTCTGCTTTCTCGTAATCGGTCGCGGGCTTCGCCGCGGTCTGCCTGAAGAGGTTGTTCGCCTCCTTCGCTGCTTGCGATTGGGAATACCGTCTCATTGCTTGTCCTCCCTGTCTCCAGTGACCCGAAGTCCGCCGGTGCCGGCGGCTTCCTGGTGCTCGGCCTATTCGCGGATCGGCCTGCTGCGCTTGAACCGAGCAATTGCACCCGGTTGAACTCCTCGGGCCCGTCGAGCAGATCCCGCTTGCGGACTGCCCTATCCTCCACCGTCGTGGTCGCATCGCCCATGCGATCGATCGCATCGGCGGCCATCTTGCGGGCGCGCTGCTTCGGGCGATCCGGATCGGCGTGCGACGCAAGCCCAGTTCCATCAGGCGGCCTATTGCCTCGGACAGGCTGGGCTTATCGCTCCGACAAGCCAGCCATGACGTGATGGCCTTGAGCTGCGGTTGCGAAAGGTCGAAAGCCTGCCGCTCGGACGGTGGCGCTGCTTTCCGGTCTTTTCGTCAGGCCCATGCAGTTTGCAAACAGGACATGGCGCGGTAGCCCCTTCCGGCGAACGTCGAACACCAAACCGCCAGTCGCCGATGTGTTCCTACCGGCCGGAAATATCGCTCAAAGGCGCCTATGCCGACCGCTTCACCGCAACTCCACCCGCCGCCACAACATCGAGCCGCCCCAGCATCGCCCTCGCCTGCTCGGCGCAGTGCTCGATCAGCCAGCGCTCGAAGGCGACCGGAGGCAGCGCGGGTGCGTAGAGGAAGCCCTGGACGATGTCGCAGCCGAGCTCGGCCAGCGTCTTGCGCTGGCCCTCGGTTTCGACGCCCTCGGCGACCACGGTCATGCCGAGACCCTGCCCGACGCGCACCACGGCGGTGGCGATCGCGAGCGCGCCCGCGTCTTTCTCGATGTCGCGCATGAAACTGCGGTCGATCTTCAGTTCGCGGATCGGCAGATGCGCAAGCCGGCTCAGGCTGGAATAGCCGGTACCGAAATCGTCCACCGAGAGGCCGACGCCGAGCTCACGGATCGCGCTCATCGTCTCCAGCGCGGCAGCGCCGTCCTGCATGAACGCGCCTTCGGTAATTTCCAGCATCAGCGCGTTCGGTGGCAGATCGTATTCGGCCAGGATGTTCTCGAGCCGCGCCGCCAGCGCGACATTGCGGAAATTGATCGGCGACAGGTTCACCGAGACGCAGGGAATGTTGAGCCCTGCGCGGCGCCAGGTCGCCATCTGCCGGCATGCCTCGCGCACGGACCAGAGGCCGATCTGCTCGATCAGGCCGCACTCCTCCGCGAGCGGGATGAACTTTGCCGGCGAGACGTCGCCGAGCACGGCATCACGCCAGCGCGCCAGCGCTTCGACGCCGTGAATCGCGCCGTCGCAGCTGCGGATCTGCGGCTGGTAGCTGAGGCTCAGCGCACCCTCCGCGACCGCGCGGCGCAGCGCCGCGATCAGCGCCAGCCGCTGCTCGGCGAGCACGTTCATCTCGGCGCTGAAAATGCGGTGGGTCGAGCGTCCGGCCTGCTTGGCCATGTACATGGCGGCGTCCGCCTGCTGCATCAGAGTGTCGATGTCGGTGGCGTGATCGGGGTAGAGGCTGATGCCGATACTGGCGGACATCGGCATCAGCTTCGATCCGAGCCGCAACGGCCGCGCCAGCGCTTCGGTGATGTCAGCCGCGACGCGCTCTGCGCTCTCCGCGTTACGTTGCGGCAGCAGAATGACGAACTCGTCGCCGCCGAGCCGCCCCAGCATGTCCCCGGGGGCGATATGCTCGCGCAGGCGCTGCGCGAGCTGGACCAGGAGCTCGTCGCCGGCGGCGTGACCGAGCGTGTCATTGACGTCCTTGAAATGATCGACGTCGAGGAAGGCCAGTGCGACATGGTTGCCGGTCGGGCAGGCATCGATGGCCGTGGTGATCAGGTGCCGCAGCTGGGCGCGATTCGGCAGGCCGGTGAGGATGTCGTGATAAGCGAGCCGCGCGATCTCGGCGCGCGCCTCCTTGCGCTCGATTGCGAAGGCGCCGAGATTGACGCAGGCTTCGACGATACGCCGGTGCCAGTTGCTCGGCGCGCGCGGTTCCCAATAGTAGAAGGCGAAGGTCGCGATGACGCGGCCGTCCTTGGCCTTGACCGGGGTGGACCAGCAGGCGCGCAGGCCGATCGCGAGCGGCATCGCCTTGTAGGGCTGCCAGCGCGGATCGGTGTCGAGATCGGTCGCCAGAACCGGTGTACCGTAGAAAGCCGCGGTGCCGCAGGAGCCGACATTGGGGCCGATCGCGATGCCGTCCAGCGCGCGGGAATAGTCTTCAGGCAAGCTGGGACCGCCGAGCGGATGGATCAGGCCTGCGGCATCGACGTGGAGCAGCGAACAGACCACGTCGGGCGCGATCTCCTCGACACGGCGGCACAGCCGGTCGGCAATCTCGCCGATCGGCACCTCGTCGGCGAGCGCGCTCATGATGAGCTGTTGAAGCGAGCGCAGCTGCCTGGTCTCGGTGATATCCTCGAGCAGCGCGAGGATGTGCTTGACCCGGCCCTTGCCGTCGCGGAAGGCATCGATCCGGGCGGAGACCCAGATCTCCTCTCCATCCTTGTCATAGACGAGCACCTCGGCCTCGCCGCGATGTCCGCCACGCAACAGGCGCCTGACGAGCTTCGCGAGGGCCTTGCGATCGGTGTGACGACCGGCAATGAGCCCGTCGGCGCTGCGACCTGCGGCCTCCTCGCTGGTATAGCCGAACAGCGCCGTGAACGCCGAATTGACGTAGACGATGTTCTGCCCCACGTCGGTGATGATCACCGCGCGGTTGGTCTGGTCGGCGACGGCGTGGAGAAGCCCGATCCTGACGCGCTGCTCCGCATCGAGAGTGACGTCGCGTGCGAACACGATGCGATGGGTCGCGCCGCCGATCGTCGTCGATGACATCGACACCAGCGCCCTGACACGGCTGCCGTCGCGCCGCACGAGGCTGATCTCCTCGTGGAAATCCGCGGTCGCGCCGGCCTCGAGACATTTGAGGGTGAGAACGGCGGCGTTGCGGCCGAGCACATCGGTGGCAGCGAGCTTCCAGATCCGCTCCGCGGCAGGGTTGAAGTGCGTAATGCGATGCGCATCATCGACGATGACGACGCCGTCCTCGGCGCGTGCGAGCGCCGCCCGCAGCACATCCGGAATTTCGGTCACAAGATAATCGGAGGCAGACATCGTCAGACCCGGAGGGAATCGGGAAGAAGCGGCAAGCGACCCGAGGCTAGCGCTCCGATGGTGTCCAAGACGTTTTTGCAGCCCCGTCGCGCCGCGCCAGGAGGCGACATGCTTAACGTTTGGCGAAAGCGCCGAAGGTATGTAAATGCATACGGAACCTATTCGGATCGCGTTTTGAGCTTGTGCTGCCGGCCGGCCACGGCCCTCACCTTCCCCGGCGATGCCCGCCAGATTGCGAGCGCCGACAATCCGCTCATGACGATCGCGATGGCAAAAGCAAGCGTGTAATCGCCGGCCCGATCGTAGAGGAAGCCGGTTACCCACGGTCCGGCCGCACCGCCCGCCAGCGCCGCCAGCATGATCGTGCCGAAGATGCTGCCCTGGTGCCTGCCCTGGAAGATCTCGAACACCACCGCGCCCATGATCGAGGTGAGGCCGTAGCCGAGCGCGCCTTGCGTGAACACCATCACGTAGACCAGCCAGAGCGACGGCTGGAATTTCAGTGCCATCAGCGCCGCAAAACAGATCGCAAAGCCCGCGCAGCTGATCGCCCAGACCCACTCCCGGCCGATGCGGTCGGAGACGTGGCCGAGCAGGATCTGGCCGGGAATGCCGAGCAGGCTGACGATACCGAGTGCCCACACCGCCACGCTGGGGCTGAAGCCGATGTCGAGCAGGAACTTGGTCTGGTGCACCTGCACCGCGTACCAGATGTAGAGGCCGCAGAAATAGCCGAGCGCGATCCACCAGAACCGCGAGGTCGCGACGGCGCGTTTCAGCGTCCATTCGGTGCCGGCCCAGACCGGATCGACAATGTTGGAGCCGGATCTTGCGGCGCCTGCGGCCGGCGCGGCATCGCCATCCGGCTGAAGGCCGATGTCCTCGGGGCGCTTGCGCAGCAACAGATTGATCGGCGCCAGCACGATCAGGACGAGCAGACCCATCGCAGTGCAGGCGGTCCGCCAGCCGGTCTGCTCGATCATGTGCTGCACCCATGGCAGCAGCGTCACCGAACCGATGCCGACGCCGGCAAAGGCGATGCCGATGGCGAAGCCGCGCTTGCGGATGAACCAGTTCGGCAGGAACAGCGACTGGCCGGAATAGCCGAGGCAGACGCTGCCGGCACCGACCATGACGCCGATGGTGACATAGAGATGCCATGGCGCGCTGGTCAGCGGTGCCAGCAGCAGGCCGCCGCCCATCAGCACGACACCGAGCTCCATCACCACGCGCGGACCGGCGCGATCCATCAGGCGGCCGATCAGCGGGCTGACCACGCCCGACACCACGAAGCCGAACGAGAAGGCGCCCGCGGTGACGCCGCGCTCCCAGCCGAACTCGGAGATGATGGGCGGAAAGAACAGTGAAAAGGCGGTGCGCGCGTTGACGCCGATGGCCATGGTGACGAAGGTCACGGCGACCACGACCCAGCCGTAGAACAACGGAAGCCGCATGTTTGTGTGTTTCATCCCTGGACGGTCCCTTCGGACCATCCGGGACTGCCCGGGTCAAGCGCTTTTCGCGCATGCCCCTCGAGCGGCAGCGCAATCGCGTACGACGTCAGAGCTTGGGCGCCGAAGCCTCCACAACGTCATGGCCGGGCTTGTCCCGGACAAGCCCGGCCATGACGACCTCTTGCAACTGTTCAGATGCCGCGAGAGCGTCGCGCTCAGGCGGCGTCGCGCCGTGAAGGTTTGACCGGCGCGTCGAACAGGATCCGCTCGATCGGCTGCGGCCGGCCGAACAGATAGCCTTGCGCAAAATTGATGCCGAGCGCCCTCAGCCGCTCGAACTCCTCGCGGGTCTCGACGCCCTCGGCCGTGACCGACATGTCCAGCCCGCGCGCCAGCGTCACGATTGCGGAGACGATGGCGGAGCTGCGCGGCTGATCCGTGAGGTTGCGGATGAACGACTTGTCGATCTTGATCTTGTCGAACGGAAACGCGGTCAGGTAGCTGAGCGACGAATAGCCGGTGCCGAAATCGTCGAGCGCGAGCTCGATCCCGATGCTCTTCAGCCGCTCCATGAAGGCGTGGTTCTCGACGGCGCGCTCCAGCAGCACGGATTCCGTGATCTCGATCTCCAGCCTCTGCGGCGGCAGGCCGGAATCGGCGAGCGCCGCGCAGATCATTTCGAACAGCTCGGCTTCCTTGAACTGGATCGGCGACAGATTGACGGCGATCATGAGATCGGAGGGCCAGCCGGCGGCGTCCGCGCAGGCGCGCCGCAGCACGAATTCGCCGAGCGGCACGATCAGCCCGGTCTCCTCCGCAAGCGAGATGAACTGGTCCGGCGGGATCAGTCCGCGCGTCGGATGCCGCCAGCGCACGAGCGCCTCGAAGCCGCGCCGTGCGCCGCTGAGGGCGTCGACGAACGGCTGATAATGCACCTCCAGCTGGCACCGTGCGATGGCGTCGCGCAGATCTCCTTCCAGCGTGTTGCGGGCCTCCAGCTCGGCCGACATCGCCTCGTCGTAGATGGTGAAGCAGTTGCGGCCCGCCGATTTCGAACGATAGAGCGCGAGATCCGCCTTCTTCAGGAGCTGCTCCTGATCGCCGCCGTGATCCGGCGCGATGGCGATGCCGATGCTGGTGCCGATCTCGGCGCGGTGTCCGGGCAACAGGAACGGCTCGCTCACGAGCTTGGCGATCCGCGCCGCCAGCTCGGTCGAGCAGGCGCGCTGGTCCTCGCCGGCTTCCTGGATGATGGCGAATTCGTCGCCGCCGAGCCGCGCCAGCACGTCGTTCGCGCGCATTGCGGATTTCAGCCGCTGCGCCACCTGGCGCAGCAGTGCATCGCCGGCTGCGTGACCGAGGGAGTCGTTGACGTTCTTGAAGCGGTCGAGGTCGAGCATCAGGATCGAGAAGGGCAGGCCCCTCATGCTCAACTGGCTGTTCATCTCGTCGAGCCGGGAGAGGAAGAAGGCGCGGTTCGGCAGTCCGGTGAGTATGTCGGTCTGGGCAAGCTCGAGCACCCGTCGGTTCGCCAGAGACAGCCGCCGCGAATTGCGGCTTGCCAGCATCAGATAGGTCGACAGCGACAGCGTCAGCAGCATGCCGACGATCAGCACCGCACCCGCGCGATCGTAAGTCGTCGCCAGCGGACCGCCGGCGGTCGGGACCGCCCGCACCTGCCAGTCTGTATCGCCGATCTTGAGACTGCCCGACCAATGCACGGCCTGCACGACGTCCCGAATCGACCGCAGCGGCGTCGCCGCCGACGAGTAATCCGGCAGCGTTTCCTCCAGGCTGACGATCCGCGCGGTGAAGGGCGGGTAGACGTTCATGCTGACCGCGGGGCTTGCCCCGGTGGTCACGCGAATGGACTGGATCAGCAGCGGCAGGTCGAAGATGCCGACCACGAAGCCGGCGAGATTGCGGCGCCGGTCCGCGATCTCCTCGCGCGACGTGCCCTTGGCATAGACGGGAATGGCGACGAGGACATCGGACAACCGGCTGCCCTCCTTCGGCTCGAACAGGCGCGTGCGGATGGCTGCGATGCGATCGTTGTCGCGCGCGCGCTCCAACACCGCCCGGCGCTCCGGAACGGTCGTGTAGTCCATGCCGTAGACCGACGAGGTCTTCGGCTGGGTCGAGTAGAACACCGGAAAATATTCATCGCTCTGCGGCGCGACGGCAAAGCCGTCGCCCTCGAGCGACTTGATGCGATAGCCGGACACGCCGTCGGTGATCGCCGCAGCCTCGTATTCGGCGCGCTCCTTGCGGTTGACGCGCGGCAGCCAGGCAATGCGCAGCATGCCGGGATGGCGCTCGAACAGCCGGGCGCTGAAGGTCTCGAATTCGCTGCGGGTGATCTCCTGATTGGTCGATTCGAACAGCGTACGCAGCGCGACCAGCCTGGAAATGTACTCGTTCATGCCGTTCTGCATGACGATCGCTTCGGTTTCGGCCGCGTTCTCGAACTCGATCCTGTTGACGCGATCTTCCCACCGCGCCACGGCGGCAGCGCCGACGACCGAGAACAGAAGGCCGATGCCGACCGCGACGAGCGCAGGGCGATAGAGACCGAGCAGCGGCGCGGCACGCCACCATCCGGTCATACGCCTCCGATCCTGATCGTTCTGATCGCGACCGCCCATCTTGATCCGCAAGTCCCCTCGGTACGGCTACCAGAACTTCTGGTTGAGCCGCCAGTGCGACTATCGGACCAGGATCGGGGTTAAGAACTGCACAATTTCGAAATCGGGGCGCTGCGCATCGCGCGGCTTAGTTAACGATTGCCCTGATAGTTGCGGCAGAGTGGCAGCAACTTGCCGGTTTTGCCCGAAGTTTTACGGATCGTCGACGCGGCGCAAATTAGCGTCCTGTTCAGGCCGCAGGACCTATCGTTTTCGCAACGCGTCCCGCATCCGGCAAGCATCCTCATGACACGATCGCCATTCGCGACCTACGTCGGCTTGACCGTCGCATTGCTGGCCGCAGCGATGCTTCCTGCCAAGAGCGACGAAGTCGGCGTCAGCGAGGACGCGATCCTGTTCGGTCAGGCGGCAGCGCTCGAGGGCCCCTCCTCCGCACTCGGCCAGCGCCTGCGGCAAGGCATCGTCGCGGCGTTCACGGAGATCAACGTCAAGGGCGGCGTCCACGGCCGCAAGCTCCAGCTGATCAGCCGCGACGACGGCTACGACCCCGACCGCTCCGTGGCGCAGACGCTGCGCCTGATCGAGGACGACAAGGTGTTCGCGCTGATCGGCGCGGTCGGCACGCCGACTGCCATCGCGACAATTCCGATCACGAGCTCCAGGAACATTCCCTTCATCGGTCCCTTCAGCGGCGCCGAGTTCCTGCGCGACCTCGAGCTTCCCAACGTCGTCAACATCCGCGCGAGTTATGGCGCGGAGGCCGAGGCCTGGATCAAACACCTCACCGAGGATCGCAAGTTCACCCGCATCGGCATCTTCTACCAGGACGATTCCTTCGGTCGCGACGGTCTCCTTGGCGTGAAGCGCGCGCTCGCCAGGCGTGGCCTCGAACTCGCCGCCGAAGGCACTTTCGAGCGCAATACCCGCGCGGTCGCCGCGGCCTTGCGGGTGATCAAGCGCGCCGAGCCCGAAGCCATCGTCATGGTCGGCACCTATGGACCCTGCGCGGAATTCATCAAGCTCGCGCATCGCGGCGGTTTTTATCCGACCTTCGTCAACATCTCCTTCGTCGGCGCCAACGCGCTCGCCGGGGAGCTTGGCCCCGACGGCGAAGGCGTCATCGTCTCGCAGGTCGTGCCGTTTCCCTGGGACCGCTCGCTCAGGCTCGTCGCCGACTACCAGGCAGCGCAGAAGGCGTTCGATCCGACGCTGACACCCGACTTCGTATCGCTGGAAGGCTATCTCTCCGGCCGCCTCGCGGCCGCGGCGCTGGAAAAGGCCGGACCGAGACCGACGCGCGCAGGCCTGCTCCGCGCCATCAACGATATCGGCCGTTTCGACATCAGCGGCAGCACCGTCACCGTCGGCGCGCGCATGATCGACACGCCGCCGCAGGTGTTCTTGACGGTGATCCAGAAGGACGGGACGTTCAAGTCGGTGGATCGGCTGTAGGGCTGCGATAGCACATGCAAATGCTGGAGATCGTCATGCCCGGGCTTGTCCCGGGCATGCCGGCGAGATCCTCCGGCGTCTTCACCGGCTTCTTCGCCAGCACGCTGCGCGAGCCGATCAATGCGTAATCCATATGGATGTCCTCGGAACGATGTCGCGCCTTTGGCAGACACCCTGCCCCATTTTGCCGCAGCCCAACGTGAGCCAGCGCACAGACGGCGTCATGGCGGCATCCTAGAAAGAGTGACATCATCGCGCGCATTGCCGATGGAGGTGACACTATGCGTCGTCGAGTCTTTTCCAATTTCCTGCTCGCATCCGGTCTTCTTGCGCTCGCGCAATTGACGACGCCGACCGATGCCGCAGCCGAAGCACGGCTTGCGCTGGTGATCGGCCAATCCGCCTATCGCACCGTGCCCGAGCTGCCCAACGCCGCCAACGACGCCAAAGGCATGACCGAGCTGCTCGGCCATGCCGGCTTCAGCGTCACCACCGCGGCCAATCTGGCACAGAACGAGATGCGCGCGGCGATCTCGGATTTCGCCGGCAAGGTCGGCGCCAGCGGCGCCGACACCGTCGCGCTGGTGTTCTATGCCGGCCATGGCCTCCAGATCGACGGCGAGAACTATCTGGTTCCCGTCGATCTCGACCCCAAGCGCGAGGCCGACATTCCGCTCCAGGGCGTGCGGCTGAACGACCTGCTCAACACGCTCGGCGCGCTGCCGACGCGGGCGCGCATCTTCATGCTCGATGCCTGCCGCAACAATCCGTTCCCGGCGCTGAGCGGCGCCGGCCACGGACTTGCGATCGTGGACACCAAGGCCGGCGCGCCCGGCTCCTTCATTTCCTATTCGACCTCGCCCGGCGCCGAAGCCGAGGACGGCAACGGCCTCGACAGCCCCTACACCACGGCGGCGCTGAGCATCGCCAAGCAGCCCAATCTGCCGATCGAGGAAGTGTTCAAGCGCATCCGCGTCGCCGTCGCGCAATCGACCGACGGCCGGCAGATCCCCTGGGAGAGTTCGTCACTGACGACCGACTTCAGATTCTTCGGCGAGAGCAGCGGCAGCACGCCCGCTCTTCCCGGCGCATCCGCGATGGCGCTCGCCAGCGGCACGCGCAGCGTCGAGGACTGGCGCAAGACCTTGCAGGGCAAGCCCGCCATGGTCGCCTATGAGCTCGTGATCACCGAGGACACCGTGGAGGCGTATCAGGCCTATATCGAGCTGTACGCACAGGATGCCCGCACGCCGCGCGTGCGCACCGTGCTGGAACGGCGGCGCCAGATGCTGGCCTGGGAGCGCGCCACCGCGATCAACACGCGTGCTTCGTTCGAGGCCTATCTGGCCAACTGGGACAACAGCGACCTGGCTGCAACCGCGCGCCGGCTACTGCTGCGCGTGCAGAACCGCAACTACGCCGTGCCCGTGGCCGCCGCGGCGACGCCCGTCGCGGTCGCGATGGCTCCCACCTGCCCGTGCACGACGCCGTCGCCGCCTGCATCGCCGGTCAATCCGAGCGTCGCGCCCGTCATCAAGAAGCGCGTCGACCAGACCCCGCCGAAGCGAAAGGTGGTCCAGACGCCGCCCAAGCGACGACCGCCGTCTGACCAGGTGATCTACGAGCGCGCGCCGCCACCGGATCGCGGCCCGCCGCCCGAAGCTGTCATGCAAGGCATCGGCGTCGGTGTTGGTATCGGCCTCGGCATGGGAATGGGCGGCCGCGGCGGAGACAATTATGGCGGCGGATACCGCAGATAGCCGAGGTGCGGCGCGCGGCGGCGCTTGAACAATAATCCAAAGCGCGATGACGCCCAATCTCATCGCGCTTTGGACGTTAGGCACCGCCGGCTCGGAACGGACCGTTTCTGTTGCTGCTGCGCGCGACGGGCTGAGTCTGCGCAGCCGTACCGAAGCGCTCCACCGCGACCGTCAGCTGCGACAGCGGCCTGATTTCGTGGCGAACCGCCAATGCGAAGACGGCTCATGCTGCACCAGTTTCGTCAGAGTGCGCGGACATCGGCACTGAACAAGTAACCGATCATCTTCCACGATCATGATCGTCCGCTTGTCCATGACGACGATCCGTCGATCAATGCGTCGGCGGCAACAAGGCGGCGCGCCGCCGTTACAAGACGTTACAAATCAAGATTCGCCCGCAATATCGCGGCAAAGAGGCGCGGCAAGAGTGTCCCCATGCGGCGCGGCCGGACTGTTGCCGGCGCGCCCTTTCGAGGGAGAAACTGATGAGACGTATCCTGGCTTCGGCCTCACTCGCAGCCGCCCTGGCCGCGGCCGGCGTATCCGAGGCAAACGCCTGGGTCCGCACCGGCACCGTCACGACCGGGCGCGGCACCTACTACGGCAGCGCCAGCGGCGGCTGCGCCGGCGGCACCTGCTCGCGCTCGATCTCCGTAACCGGGCCGAACGGAGGTACGGTCTCGCGAACCGGCAGCATCACGCGCGTCGGCCCTCATGCCTACCACTACACGCGCACCACAACCGGCCCGTACGGCAACAGCGTGACACGTCGCGGCACAGTCGTGGCCTATCCGTTCTACGGATACCGCTACTGATCCGCACGCCGCGGCCGCCGGCTGATTTCCAGCCCCCGGGTCCGGCCGGCGGCCGCAAACCTCGTTCAACCTGGAAGATGGATTCCAAATGACAAGACTGACGATCATGGCGGCGGGCGGCC
>NZ_AJQE01000033.1 GCF_000261685.1 Bradyrhizobium genomosp. I (2014)
TCGGCTGCGTACGGCTTTCCGCCCACCCCTCACCTCGCTCCCGACGATCTGATCCGGGTGAGCGGCGGATGTGAACCCGGCTGGCACCTCACCCCCAATGGACTGTGTCGGCGCGACGCCATTCCCTATGCGTATCGGCCCTACGCCTACGTGATCCCTCCCCATGCCGGCCGCTGCTGGTGGACTGCCACGCCCCTGGGCGTTCGGAGGGTCTGCGCATGGTGAGAGCTCCAAGCTTGCATCAGCTGAGACGCGCGGCCGCTGCAATGCTGACTGCGGCGGTCGCCGCCGCGTCCGCGTCTTCCGCACAGGCGCAGCGACAGGAGATACGCCAAGCCTGCACTGCCGACATGCGGGCGTTGTGCTCTGGCATCATGCCCGGATCAGGGCGCATCAAGCAGTGCATGATCGACAAATTCGATCGGCTTTCGGAGGGCTGCAGGAGCGCGCTCAAGGCGGCGCAGGCGCAGTCACCCAAGCAATAAACCCAGGCGGCGAAACCTGGAGCTGTTGTTGCCCGAGCGGTATATTGAACCGGACCGGGATGACGAGGCGGTTTTCCTCGCCATGTTGGTTGGCTCTCGGCTCTTTCAGGACATGCGGCGCGGCCCGATCGCCTCGAACTGCGCCTTCTGCTCGTCGCTCAGCGTGGCGTAGAAATCATCGAGCGCCGCGCGCACCGACTTGATCCCGTCCAGCATCGCGTCGAGGCGCTTGCGGATCGCGGCCATGCGTGCCGGCGGTGTCATCACGTCGTTGGGCTCGCAGGCCGCCTTGAGCGATGCGCTGACTTTGGCGCTGGTGTCCTGGAGCACCTGGAGCGCCGCGCGCTGGGTATCGTTGGGACGAAGTCTTTCTTCGATCGTGGCGCCGGGCCAATCGAACGCGGCGGACGCGCCGCAATTCTGCACGAACGATCCGCTCGCATTGTTCGTAGCCGTGGCACGACGCTGATCGTCAGCCAGCGCGTTGAAGCGCGCCTTCTGCTCGTCCGTGAGCGAACCATAGAACGTCTCGAGCGCGGGCTGGACCAGATCGACCGCCTTCTGCATGGCTTCGACACGCTGCTGCATCGCCGCGAGCCGGCCCGGGGCCGTCGCTGCGGCCTGCGTCGGACAGGACGCGCGGATCAGCGCTGCCGCGTCGATCGAGGCGTTGCCGAGCGCATCAAGAGCGGCGCCTTCCGCATCCGTCGGCTGCACCGCGGCTGCAATCTGATCGATCGGCAGACCGACGATGGCACGGCGGTCGCTGCCGCAGAGCTGATCGAGCGGCGCGCTGCGCGCCCGCCGTCGTCCCTGCGGCTGCTGCGGCAGATAGGCCGACAGGCGATCATAACCGTAGGGACCGAAGATGCCGGCATAGATGTCCGGATAGCCGTAGCCCCAGAAGCCGAGCCCGTCGCCCCAGATCGCGTAATCGTAAAGATCGTTATAGGCGAACGGCCAGAACAGCGGTCCGACCCAGCCATAGCCGCCGCCCGCATGCTGCCACCATCCGCTGCTTGCGCCGCTCCAGCCGGCAAGTGCGGCCGCCGCGGCGATCTGCGCACGGGCCGCCGGATTGCTGATCAGCCGGCCGTTCCGGAATGCGCTGGCGTTCAGGGCATTGCGGAAGTTCGCCGGCCGTATCGCGGCATTGCGGATCCGACCGAAGTTCGGGCCACCGCGTCGGGCGCCGGTTGTGAACCGCATTCCGCGGTGATGGCCGCCGCCATGCGCATGCCCGCCGCCGTGCCCGCCGAAATGGCCGCCAGCGTGATGACCACCGCCGTGCCCGCCTCCGTGCCCGCCTCCGTGTCCACCTCCATGGCCCCCGCCATGTCCGCCCCTGGCCAGCGCCGCACCCGCCAGCATGCAGGCAAAGGCCACCGCGGCAATTCCAATGACCGGTCGCACCATCGCAGCCTCCCGCGCACAGCCCTGCCATCGAGGCATTGCAAATTCGCGGAAGTTGGAACCGGCGAGATTGCCGAAAGTTCCCGATACCTTGCGGCGCAGGCCTTAGGCCCCCGGCACGATCTTGCCGGGGTTGAAGATGTTGAGCGGATCGAGCGCCTTCTTCAGCGCCCGCATCGCATCGAGCGCCTCGGGGCCGAGCTCCGCCTCGAGATATTTCTGCTTGCCCTGGCCGATGCCGTGCTCGCCGGTGCAGGTGCCGTCCATCGCCTGCGCGCGCTCGACCAGGCGATGCATGAACTCCTCACCGCGCGCCATCTCGTCGGCATCGTTGGTGTCGCAGACCAGCGAGCAGTGGAAATTGCCGTCGCCGACATGGCCGACGATCGGCGACAGCAGGTTGAGACGCTTGAGATCCTCCTCGGTCTCGCTGACACAATCGGCGAGCCGCGAAATCGGCACACAGACGTCGGTCGCGACCACACCGATGCTGTCGCCGGGGCGCAGCGCCTTCACGGACCAATAGGCGTCGTGCCGCGCCTGCCACAGCTTGGTGCGGTCCTCCGGCTTGGTGGTCCAGGAGAAGTCGCCGCCGCCGCACTCCCTTGCGATCTCGCCGAAGGCCCTGGACTGCTCGCCGACCTCGATCTCGCTGCCATGGAATTCCATCAGCAAAAGCGGCGTCTCGGGCAGCGTCAGCTTCGAATAGGCGTTGCAGGCCTTGACCTGCGCCGCATTGAGCAACTCGATACGCGCGACGGGAATGCCGGTCTGGATCGCCAGGATCACGGCCTGGCAGGCGCCGTGCACGGTCCCGAACGAGACTGCGCCTGCCGCGATCGTCTCGGGGATGCCGCGCAGGCGAATGGTCAATTCCGAGATGATGCCGAGCGTGCCTTCGGCGCCGACGAACAGATGCGTCAGGTCGTAGCCCGCAGACGATTTCTTCGCGCGCGTGCCGGTCGTGATGATCTCGCCGTCGCCGCGCACCACCTTCAGCGCCAGCACGCTGTCGCGCATGGTGCCGTAGCGCACCGCATTGGTGCCGGAGGCGCGGGTCGAGGCCATGCCGCCGAGCGAGGCGTCCGCGCCGGGATCGATCGGGAAGAACAGGCCCTGGTCGCGGAGATGCTCGTTCAGCGCCTTGCGGGTGACGCCGGGCTGGATCACGCAGTCGAGATCCTCGGCATGGACCGCCAGCACCTTGTTCATGTCGCGCAGGTCGATCGAGATGCCGCCGGCCGGCGCGTTGACCTGGCCCTCGAGCGAGGTGCCGGTGCCGAAGGCAATGACGGGCACGCGATGTTTCGCGCAGATCCGCACCACGTCCTGGATGTCGGCCGTCTCCTGCGCCATCACCACGCCGTCCGGCGGCTGGTTGACGATCCACGTGGTGGTATGGCCGTGCTGCTCGCGCACGGCCTGCGAGGTGATGAGGCGGTTGCCGAAGCGTGCGGCAAGCTGCTCCAGCGCGCTCGCGAGGGCTTTCGGCTCCGGCCGCGGCGGATTATTGGTGATGGTCGTACCCACGGAATTCCTCCCGACAGAAGAACCGTGGCAAAGGACATAACGCCGGTCAAGTCAAGCGACCGGACGCATAGCTGGAAGGAAACATGCCGGAGACTGCCGCATCAAGGCCCAAAGCCGCGCCGTTCCGCGCCTCGATCATGCAGATCGAGCCGCAATGGATCGACTATAACGGCCATCTCAACATGGCCTACTACAACGTGATGTTCGACCGCGCGATCGACCAGCTGTGGCTCGAGCTCGGGATCGGGCCGACTTACATGAAGGAGCGAGGCGGCTCGACCTTCACCGCCGAATGCCACGTGCGCTATTTGCGCGAGATCCATCTCGGCGATCCCGTGCAGGTCTTCGTCTGGCTGCTCGAGGCCGACGACAAGCGGCTGCACACATTCGAGGAGATGCGGCACGCAAGCGAGGGCTGGCTGTCGGCGACGTCCGAGAACATGTCGCTTCACATGGACATGAATGCACGCCGCGTTGCGCCGTTTCCGCCGGATATTCGCGAGCGCATCGCTGCGGTCATAAGGGCCCATAGCGCGGTAGCACGCCCCGAGGGCATTGGCCGCAACGTGGCGATGCCCTCGAAGCGGTAGCAACCACGTCTGCCGCTTGTGTTCACCTCTCCCCAGCGGGGAGAGGTGAACACGCTGCGCTAGACCCTGGTGCGGCCGCGGGCGAGGCCGACGACGGCCGAGACCAAGAATAGAACAACTGCGATGAAGAAGATGATCTTGGCGATCTCGATCGAAGCGCCGGCGATGCCGCCAAAGCCCAGGATGCCGGCGATCAGTGCGATAACCAGAAACGTCACAACCCAGCCTAGCATGGTCAAACCCTCGTCTTGATGTTGTCTGCCTCGACGCGGCTTGCCGCGCCACCTGCCCTGACAATCTCGACGCGGGAACGATGGTTCCGGCTCGCGCGGGAGCGAAATTCGTGGTCCTTGCAGGAACAAATCGGCCTGCCGCGCACGTGGAAAACCCTGTCCCGGCGCCCCATATAGGCAGCAACCCCTGTTAAGAAGGCTCCCTCCCGTCACCCCGCGGTGCCATCGTGGGGCCAATGATTCGCATGACCGAGCCGAGCAAGATCACAGGCGTACCCGACCACCAGCCCGCAGCAGGCGGCATCGCCGCGCGTGCGCGCGCCTCGGTGGGCCCCAAATACCTCTCCGGGCTCAATCCGGAGCAGCGCGAGGCCGTCGAGACATTGGACGGCCCGGTCCTGGTGCTGGCCGGCGCCGGCACCGGCAAGACGCGCGTATTGACCACGCGCATCGCCCATATCCTGAGCCAGGGCCGCGCGCGCCCCGCCGAGATCCTGTCGGTGACCTTCACCAACAAGGCCGCGCGCGAGATGAAGCACCGGCTCGGCCAGATGCTCGGCCACGCCGTGGAAGGCATGCCGTGGCTCGGCACCTTCCACTCCATCGGCGGG
>NZ_AJQE01000034.1 GCF_000261685.1 Bradyrhizobium genomosp. I (2014)
TTCCACTCCATCGGCGGCCGCATCCTGCGCGTCCATGCCGAACTGGCGCAGCTCAAATCGAACTTCACCGTGCTCGACGTCGACGACCAGGTGCGGCTGCTCAAGCAGCTCCTGCAGGCCGAGAACATCGACGACAAGCGCTGGCCGGCACGCATGCTCGCCGGACTGATCGACGGCTGGAAGAACCGCGGCCTGATGCCCTCGCAAGTGCCGTCGGGCGAGGCCGCGGTGTTCGCCAATGGCAAGGGCGGCAAGCTCTATGCGAGCTACCAGGAGCGGCTGAAGATCCTGAACGCGGCCGATTTCGGCGATCTCCTGCTGGAGAACATCCGCATCTTCCGCGAGCACCCGGATATCCTGCGGCAGTACCAGCAGCGCTTCAAATACATCCTGGTGGACGAATATCAGGACACCAACGTCGCGCAATATCTGTGGCTGCGGCTGCTGTCGCAGGCGCCGGCGAAGCCAGCCGCCCACGCCGTCATTTCGGAGCGGCTCGAAGAGCCGAATCCGGAATCCCGAGATGAGTCCTCAGCTCTAGATTCCGGGTCTGCGCCTGCGGCGCATCCCGGAATGACGGAGCGGGCGGCGCTGGCGGCTGCTTCTGCGGCGCCCACCAAGAACATCTGCTGCGTCGGCGACGACGACCAGTCGATCTATGGCTGGCGCGGCGCCGAGGTCGACAACATCCTGCGCTTCGAGCACGATTTCCCCGGCGCGAAAGTCATTCGCCTGGAGCGCAACTACCGCTCGACCGGCCACATCCTCGCCGCCGCCTCGCATCTGATCGCGCACAATGAAGGCCGGCTCGGCAAGACGCTGCGCACCGAGGACCAGGACGGCGAGAAGGTCACCGTCACGGGCTCCTGGGATTCCGAAGAGGAAGCCCGCGGCATTGGCGAGGAGATCGAGCAGCTGCAGCGCCAGGGCGAGAAGCTGAACGAGATCGCGATCCTGGTGCGCGCCTCCTACCAGATGCGCGAGTTCGAAGACCGTTTCGTCACGCTCGGGCTGCCCTATCGCGTCATCGGCGGCCCGCGCTTCTACGAGCGCGCCGAGATCCGCGACGCGCTGGCGTACTTGCGCGTCATCAATTCGCCCGCCGACGATCTCGCCTTCGAGCGCATCATCAATGTGCCCAAGCGGGGCCTCGGCGATGCCACCGTCCAGATGTTGCATGACCACGCCCGCAAGCGCCGCATTCCCTTGTTCGAGGCGGCCCGCGCGGTGGTCGAGACCGACGAGCTGAAGCCGAAGGCGCGCGGCTCGCTTCGCGAGGTCGTCGCCCAGTTCGAGCGCTGGCGCGCCCAGCGCGAGGTCACCGCGCACACCGATCTCGCACAGATCGTGCTCGACGAGAGCGGCTATACCGAGATGTGGCAGAAGGACCGCTCGGCGGACGCCGCGGGCCGGCTGGAGAACCTGAAAGAACTCGTGCGCTCGATGGAGGAGTTCGAGAACCTGCAGGGATTCCTGGAGCACATCTCGCTGGTGATGGACCGCGAGGGCGGCGCCGAGGACGAAGCCGTCTCGCTGATGACGCTGCATTCGGCCAAGGGCCTCGAATTCGACAACGTGTTCCTGCCCGGCTGGGAGGAAGGCCTGTTCCCGAGCCAGCGCACGCTGGACGAACAGGGCCGCGCCGGCCTCGAGGAAGAACGCCGGCTCGGCCATGTCGGCCTGACCCGGGCGCGCCGCCGCGCCATGATCTATTTCGCGACCAACCGGCGGATTCACGGCACCTGGTCGACCACGATCCCCTCGCGCTTCCTCGACGAATTGCCCGCGGCCAATGTCGAGATCACGGAGTCCAAGGGCGGTTCGGCCTGGGGCGGCACCGGCGGCTACGGCGCCTCGCGCTTCGACGACATGGAGGCATTCGGCTCCAGCTACACGACGCCGGGCTGGCAGCGCGCGCAGGCCAACCGCAATCGCGGCGGCGGCAGAAGCGGCGGCCGGGGCGGCTTCGAGGAAGAGGCCGCGACGTTCTCATCGTCATCATCCGGCCCGGATTTCGGCAGCTTCTCCTCCCGCCGCCGCGGCCCCCTGACGATCGAGGGCGAGCTGGTCGCCAAATCCACCGGCACGACGTCCGAATTCTCGCTCGAAGACCGTGTCTTCCACCAGAAATTCGGCTACGGGCGCGTCACCAAGATCGACGGCAACAAGCTCACCATCGCCTTCGACAAGGCCGGCGAGAAGAAGGTCGTGGACAGTTTCGTGCAGCGGGCGTGAGGCCGATATGCCTCAGTACGTCGCCATCATCGAGGACTCCGATCCGGACGCTGTCAGCCTGTGGTTTCCCGACCTGCCCGGCTGCATTTCCGGCGGTGACGATCTCGACGAGGCGCTGGAGAATGCGCCCGAGGCGCTCGCATTCTTTGCGCAGGAGCTGGCCACGGAGTGAGGACTGTTCGCCGCACTCCCCGGGCGTTCGACGGTTCTCCCCCGAACAGCCCTTGACCACCGCGAACTTCCCCGTATCAGATAAACCCATGGTCCGGGGCTCCATCACGCTGA
The DNA here is from genome assembly GCF_000261685.1 of Bradyrhizobium genomosp. I (2014). Taxonomy (GTDB): domain Bacteria; phylum Pseudomonadota; class Alphaproteobacteria; order Rhizobiales; family Xanthobacteraceae; genus Bradyrhizobium. The sequence goes on from NZ_AJQE01000034.1 coordinate 2,521, forward strand.
TCCTGCTTGCATTGGGGATGCCGTCGCTTGCGGCGGCGGAGACGATGAGCTTTGGCGATTCGATCGGAAAGCTGGCGGCGAGCTGCGGCGCGGAAATCGTCGCCAATTGCCGCGGCGTCAATCCGGACTCGACCCGCCTGAAGGAGTGCCTGTCGCGCAACCGCGACGTGCTGTCGCCGCAGTGCGCGAGCGATTATCTCGGCGTCTTCGACGCCATCCAGAAGCGCGTCGCCGCGCGCGTCACGGTGGCGAATGCCTGCCAGCGCGAGATCGTCAAGGTCTGCGGCGGCTCGACCAAGGAGACCAGCAAGTCGATCCCCTGCCTGGTGTCGACGCCCAAGGGCATCAGCAACAATTGCCTCAAGGCCGTCGACGACGCGGGGTATCGCTGATGCGCGCGAAGGGGCTCACCGCCGCACGACTGGGCATCGCGCTGGGCTTCGTCCTGCTCGCGGGCGCCGCACGCGCGCAGACGACAGCACCGACCCGCGACGACATCGTCGGCAAGCTGAACCGTTTCGAAGAAGCCGCCGAGATCGATCTGCCCGCGCTGAAGCAGCAGGTGATGGAGCGCGCCAAGACCAGGATCAAGAACGATCCAGGTCCCGTGAACCGGCCGCTGATCGCGCCCGACCTCGCCAAGCTGCCCGCCTTCAACGCGCCGATCCAGTTCGACACCGACACGCCGATCATCCAGCCGGCGTCCTATCAGACCGTCGGCCGGATCGCGGACGCGCTGGTTCACTCCTCGCTGCTGCCCTACACCTTCCTGATCGTCGGCCATGTCGAATCCAATTCGAAGACGCGCGAGGCCAATGCGATCCTGAGCCAGCGCCGGGCCGATGCGATCCGCGACGTGCTGGTGAACACGTTCAAGATCTCGACCAAGCGGCTGCATCCGATCGGCCTCGGCGAGGAGCAATTTCTCGACCGGGCCAAGCCGACCTCGGCCGTCAACGGGCAGCTGCAGATCCTGACCTATGCCAGGCTGCCGGAGGAGCCGCATCCGGCTGCGGCACCTGCGCCTGCGGCGAAAAAACCCGCCAAGAAGCGGTGAGCGAACGCGGTTCCGCGGCTAACGGAACCCTTTGAAGCGCTGGCGTTTTGCAGCCTGTCCCGGGCGCGCCAGCACAGCTTGGCGCGACAAAAGTGCCGGTTTGTGCACCGCCGGGTCCAGTGCTATAGCCTCTGTTCGCCCTTCCCCGACCCCGTGCTGCATGAGACCGAAATGGGTGGCTTTTTTCAGCGCCAACTTGCCGTCTACGTCGAGTACCATCGCGATCCCCGGAATACGGCGATGCATGTGGTCGGCATTTTGTTGCTGTTCACCGGCGCCGTGCTGCCGCTGACGCTGGTCAAGCTTCCGCTGCTCGGTTTCAACGTCAGCCTGGCGGTGATCCTGGCCTTGCCGGTATTGATCTATTGGCTGCTGCTCGACGCGGCGCTCGGGCTCGGCATTCTGGCCGTCTCCATCGTGCTGTTTTCCGTCGCGACGACAATTGCGGCGCAAGTCAGCACCGCGACGATGTGGGCGATTTTCGCCACGCTGGTCGTGCTCGGCCTCGCCGCGCAGACCATCGGCCACAAGGTTTTTGAGGGCCGCGAGGCCTCGTTGTTCACTTTTCCCTCGCATCTTTTGCTTGGACCGATGTTCGTGATGGCGAAATTATTCATCGCATTGGGCTTCCGTCGCGACCTTGCCGCGATTCTGGCGCCTCTTCCGGCCAATTCCCTTTCAACCCAATAGCTCTAGAAGCGAAACAGCAACCTTCTGCATGGCTCTCGTCCTGGTTACCGGTGGCAGTGGCTTCATCGGACATCATCTCGTCGAAGCGCTCTGCGCCCGAGGGCAGCGGGTGCGTGTTCTCGATGTCCGCGCGCCGGCCGCGGCGAACGCGGACGTTGAACATTTCCACGGCTCGGTGCTGGACGGCGCCGCGGTCGATGCTGCGATCGCCGGTGTCGATCAGGTCTATCATCTTGCCGGCCTGCCCGGCATGTGGGTCGCCAACAAGCAGGACTTTCACGACGTCAATTGCCGGGGCACCGAAATCGTGCTCGCAGCCGCAATGAAGCGCGGCGTGTCGCGCTTCCTGCACTGCTCGACCGAATCGATCCTGTTCCCCTATTCCGACCTCAAAGGCGTTCCCGCCGAAGAGGCGCTGCAGCCTGCCGACGCGATGCCCGGCGCCTATACGCGGTCGAAATCGCTCGCCGAGCATCACGCCGCCAAGGCCGCGGCCGCGGGCTTCCCTCTCGTGATCGGCACGCCGACCATGCCGATCGGTGCTGCCGACCACAATCTGACGCCGCCGACCGCGATGCTCTGGTACTTCCTCCAGAAGAAGGTGCAGCCGCATCTCGACTTCCTGGTCAATCTCGTCGACGTCCGCGACGTCGCCATGGGCCTCGTGCTGACCATGGAACGCGGCCGCCTCGGCCAGCGCTACATCCTCGGCGGCGACTGCGTCCCGCTCGGGCGCATTCTGCGCATGATGTCGGCGATGAGCGGCCGCCGGCAGTTTCCGGTCGTCGTGCCCGGAAAGATCGCCGAGCTCTCCGCCATCATGCTCGAATTCATTGCCGATCACGTCACCCGCCGGCCGCCCAACGGCACTGCCGAGGGCGTGCGCATCGCGCTCGCCGCAAGCGACCTCTCGATCGGCAAGGCGCGCACCGAGCTCGGCTATTCGCCGCGCCCGATCGAGCCGGTCTTGCGCGAAACCATCACCCATCTGCTCGCCCGCAACGGCCAGCAGCCCTCCGGCGCCATCAAGCATCACGCGCTCTCCTCGCGCGCGAGCTGAGCCGCCGCCCAAACGCAAAGAACCTTCATGTCCTTTGATTTCAGCAAGCTTCTCTCTGTCGCCTGGGGTGGCTGGACCACGACCTGGCCGACGCAACTGCTCGCCCTGATCTGGCTCGCCTGGCTCGCCAGCTGGGTCGGCGCCTCGTTCTGGCAGGGGCGCACGCAAAAGCAGGTTATGACGCTAGAGTCGGGCCGCTATCGCATCCCGATCCTGGTCGGCGGCATCCTGTTCACGCCGTGGACCGCGGAGATCCTGAACGAGAAGCCGCTCTGGGTGTTCAGCAACCTGGGTGTCTACATCACGGCGCTGATCGTGCTGGCCGGCATCTCCTTCACGTGGTGGGGACGGCTGCATCTCGGCAAGTTCTGGTCCAACACGATCACCCACAAGGAAGACCATCGCGTCATCGACACCGGCCCGTACGGCATCGTCCGCCACCCGATCTATACCGGCCTGATCGCCGGCATGCTTGCGACCGGCATCGCGGTCGGCACGGTGACCGCGATCCTCGGCGCGATCCTGATCTCGCTCGGCATGTGGCAGAAGGGCCGGATGGAAGAGGTGTTCCTCTCCAAGGAGCTCGGCGAAGACGCCTACGGCGCCTATTGCCGCCGCGTGCCGATGATCATCCCGTTCCTGTCGCCGCGGTGATCTCCGAAGCGTGCGGCCCGTAGCCCGCATGAGCGGAGCGATATGCGGGACAGTGGCCCCGGATGTCGCTGCGCTCATCCGAGCTACGAATTCCGTCATCCTTGCCATGCAAATTCGACGTGCAGCCATTTGCACCGGCCGAAACGCCCCCACATCGGCCCGCACCGGTTGACCTTTTTACCGCCAGCCTTTTGGATGTGCGCGCAATCAGGGGCTTCTCATGACATTCTCCAGCATCTTCGCGCAGTTCGTCGCGTTCGTCGGCGGCATCGCGCTGCAATGGCGCAAGATGACGGGCACCGAGCCCGCGCCGGCCTGGGGAGAGCAGCCCGCCATCCCCGAAGCGAAGCCGCAAGGCGCGATCCCGACCTTGAAGATGCCGACCGCGCGCGGCTGGAGCGAGGGCCAGAAGCCGACGGTCGCGCCCGGGCTCGAGGTCAATGCGTTCGCAACCGGGCTCGATCATCCGCGCTGGATCGAGGTGCTGCCCAATGGCGACGTGCTGATCGCGGAGGCAACGCAGATCGCGGGCGCCCCGCGCAGCGTGTTCCACTATGCGATGCAGGCGACGATGCGGCGCGCCGCGGCGCTCGGCGTGTCCGCCAACCGCATCACGCTCTTGCGCGACAAGGACGGCGACGGCGTCGCCGAAATTCGCGGCGCCTTCATGGAGAACCTCAATCAGCCCTTCGGCATGGCGCTGGTCGGCGACACCTTCTACGTCGGCAACACCGATGGCGTGATGGCCTTCCCCTACGTCGCCAATGCCGACCGCATCACCGCGCCAGGCAAGAGACTCACGACGTTCAAGCCGGGTGGCCACTGGACGCGCAGCCTGCTGGCAAGCCCCGACGGCAAGAAGCTCTATGCCGGCGTCGGCTCGCTCAGCAACATCGCCGAGATGGGCTTCGAGGTCGAGGAAGGCCGCGCCGCGGTCTACGAGCTCGATCTCGTTGCCGGCACGCATCGCATCTTCGGCGCCGGCCTGCGCAATCCCGTGGGCCTTGCCTGGGAGCCGAGTACGAATGCGCTCTGGACCGTCGTCAACGAGCGCGACGGCCTCGGCGACGAGACCCCGCCCGATTATCTCACCTCGGTGCGCGACGGCGGCTTCTACGGCTGGCCCTATTGCTACTGGGGCAAGACGGTGGACGACCGCGTGCCGCAGGATCCGGCGATGGTCGCCAAGGCGCTTCAACCGGACTATGCGCTCGGCGGCCACACCGCTTCGCTGGGCCTGTGCTGGATGCCGGCGGGCACGCTGCCGGGCTTCCCGGACGGCATGGTGATCGGCCAGCATGGTTCGTGGAATCGCAGCAAGCTGTCCGGCTACAAGCTGGTGTTCATCCCATTCGAAAACGGCAAGCCGTCCGGCCCCGGTCGCGACATCCTGTCGGGCTTCCTGTCCCCGGACGAGAAGGAATCCTATGGCCGTCCGGTCGGCGTCGTGATCGGCCCCGACAGGAAGTCGCTGCTGATGGCCGACGACGTCGGCAACGTGATCTGGCGCGTGACGGGCGCGTAAGAATCAGGTCCCCACGCACAGCGTGGCGCGTTGCTTGCGCAGCAGCGCGATCACGGACAGTGCGGTGATGATCCCGGTCTTGGGATTCTCGGACGGGATGTTCTCGATCCCCATCGAAAACCGCGCCGAATCCGCTTCGACCTCGATGCGGTGAACGTTGCGCGTCACGGTCGGGTCGGCCCAAACCTGAATCTGGGTGCGATCGGGCCCGATGCCCGCCAGAGACAGCGCGACGGCGACGTTGACGTTCGCCGGAAAGCCCTTCGCCGCTTCGCGCGCGCTGCCCTCGAACAGCTTCAGCGGCTCGCGCAGATTGTCGATATCGATATTGTTCTGAACGATGAACGGCGCGCCCTTGAGCCCGTCGATCGGCTTGCGCGTCACCATCTTCACGGAATGAATGGTGCCGATCGCGGCGGCGTTGACGGCATCGAGCCCGATCAGCGCGCCGGTCGGCACCATGATGCGGCCGCCATTGGCGCGGGCGAGATCGACGAGATCGAAATTGTCGAGCAGGCCGCCGACGCTGACCACGACCGCGGCCTTGCCGCGCTTCACCGCGGGCTCGACGATCGCGCGCAGCTGACTGCTCGGCGCGCACTCGACCACGATATCGGCGGCCTCGCCGAGCTGGTCGAGGGACAGAACCTGCGGCGGGCAACGCAGGCCGTTGAGGAAGGCCTGATGCCTGGCGGGATCGCGCACGGCGACGGCGGACAGCGCCAGGCCCTCGATCCCCCGGTCGAGCGCGGTCGCGATCTTGGTGCCGATCGAGCCCAGCCCTGCAACGGCAACCCGCAACTCGCTCTGGACCCTCTGATCGGTCATCGCATCCCACTTTCCCGCTGGACTGATGTCATAGCGCATCATTTTCTGTATAAGCCAGCGCGAATTGAATTGGCTTGCGGCCGGCAAGCTGCGGCCTGGACCGTGATGCAGCCATCTCACTGATACGGAGCAACCCCATGCGCACCCATTCGATCGCAGCCATCCCCGCCGACGGCATCGGTCCCGAGGTGATCTCGGCCGGAATTCGCGTGCTGGAGGCGCTGGCAAAACGCAGCGGCGATATCGCCTTCGACGTCAAGACGTTCGACTGGGGCTCGGACTATTACAAGAAGCACGGCGTCATGATGCCGGCGGACGGTCTCACCGAGCTGAAGAAGTTCGACGCGATCTATTTCGGCGCGGTCGGCGCCCCCGATGTGCCCGACCACATCACGCTGTGGGGCCTGCGGCTGCCGATCTGCCAGGGCTTTGACCAATACGCCAATGTGCGGCCGACAAAAATCCTGCCGGGCGTCGCCTCGCCGCTGCGCAATGTCGGTGTCGGCGATCTCGACTGGGTGATCGTGCGCGAGAATTCAGAAGGCGAATATGCCGGCATGGGCGGCCGCGCCCACCGGGGCCTGCCGGAAGAGGTCGGCACCGAGGTGGCGGTGTTCACCCGGGTCGGCGTGACGCGGATCATGCGCTACGCGTTCCAGCTCGCGCAGTCACGTCCGCGCAAGCTGCTCACCGTCGTGACCAAATCGAACGCGCAGCGCCATGGCATGGTGATGTGGGACGAGATCGCGGCCGAGGTCGCCGGCGAATTCCCCGACGTCAGCTGGGACAAGATGCTGGTCGACGCCATGACCGTGCGCATGACGCTGCATCCGAAGAGCCTCGACACCATCGTGGCGACCAATCTCCATGCCGACATCCTGTCCGATCTCGCGGGCGCGCTGGCGGGAAGCCTCGGCGTCGCGCCGACCGGCAACATCGATCCGCAGCGCCGCTTTCCCTCGATGTTCGAGCCGATCCACGGCTCGGCCTTCGACATCACCGGCAAGGGCATCGCCAACCCGGTCGCGACGTTTTGGACTGGCGCGCAGATGCTCGATCATCTCGGCGAGAAGGATGCGGCCTCGCGGCTGATGGCGGCGGTCGAACGCGTCTGCGCGGCCGGCATTCTGACGCCCGATGTCGGGGGCAAGGCCACGACGAAGGAAGTGACCGATGCGGTGATCGACGCAATCAACGGGTCGAATGTCTGATCGCTGCTCTACCCCCTGCCGGGACAAGCCCGGGCAGGACGAATCCGCTTACTTCCGCCCAGCCGGCGGAGGCGGTGGCAGTGCCATTGCGGCGGCCGGCTCGGGCGGCGTCAGGTGGCGCGGAACGATGATGGACTGGCCCGGGGTCAGCTGCGCGTTTTCCGGCAGCGAGTTGCTCTGCGCGAGCGTCCACAGCGGCACGCGATTGGCTGCGGCGATGCTCTCCATGGTGTCGCCGCGTCGCACCGGCACCCGCACCCCGCTATCCCACAATTCGACCAGCGTATCCGCAGGCACGAGATAGCGCAGCGGCACGGCATCGGCCTGGGTCTGCGGCGGAATGCGCGGCAGCTGTGTCACCATCTCGACGATCTGGCGGTGGATGTCGTCGGACTTCTCGATGTTGATGTGCGAGACCCGCGAATTTTCCTTCAGGTCGTAGCTGGCATAGTGGCCGCGAAAGCCGGGCACGGCCACGACATCGCCGCCGCCGAGCACGCTGTCGGACAGGAAGATGTTGATGAAGCGCTCGACGTTGAGCGGCACATCGCCAGTCGCATGGGCGGGATCGATGGCGATGACGAGGCTGATCGGGATGTTCTCCTTGGCCGCCATCTCGGAGATGACGATCGAGCACAGGCCGCCCATGGAGTGGCCGATCAGCACGATCGGCGCCGGGGATTCCTTGTAGCTGGAGATGGCCCGATCGCCGATCCACCGGCAGATGGTGAATTCGTAGACGTTGGCCGAGAGGCCAGCCTTCGTTAGTTTCTCTTCGAGCCGATCCATGCCGGTCGAGAAGATCGGACCCATGGCGCCGCGGAACAGGTAGATTTTTGGCGGCGGCAGTGGTTCGAACGGCGCAGGCGGCGGTGGCACCGCGGGAGCGGCCGCGGTGGTCTTGGACTTGGCTGGTGTGGCAGCGGCCGTGCCGGTGCCGAACGCGAGCAGCGCAACCGCTGCCAGCACGAGGAGCCGCCTCATATCAATCATCAGTCCAGCAGTCCCACCCGCGAGAGGCAGAGGCCTCCCCCAAGCGCGCTTAGTGACGCCCGATTTGGTGGATTTTGGGGCGCGGGAACTGGGGCACGGCGCACCGCCACGCGTATCAAGACTCTGTGACCTGTGCGTGGGCCGCTTTCGACCCGTCACTGCCTGCTCTTGAGCCGGCTGCGATGCGCGGCCTGCTTGGCGCGGTTGCCGCAGACCGCCATAACGCACCATCGGCGCGCGCGCCTGTGGGTGTGGTCGGCGAACAGCATTGTGCAATTATGGCCCTCGCACGCCTTGACGTTGGCAAAGTCCTCCTCGCAGACGAATTTGGCCAAGGCTTCACCGACCGGCAGCAGCAGCGATTCAGGCGATCGCCAGCGCCGCATCCTTTGCAGCGCTAGACCTTCTTCGCCGTGACGAGGCACGATTTGCAGGAACGCCTCATCGCGCTCCAGGATGCTGTTCAGCGGGCCAAGCTCGTGCAGCGCCTTCGCGGTGAGCGGCCGGCCCGCATGCTCCAGAACAAATTTCCTGAACCACTCGCGCAAGGCACGGGCCTGATCGGCGACCTCGTCGAGCTCGCCCGGCCTCGCGTCCGCCTTCAATGCATCCAGCTCATCCGCCGGCACCAGCTTCGCCTGCGACAGCCAATCGATCAGGCCATCGCCATCGTCGATCCAGTCGACGGGTGTATCGACCGGGGTCGCGACCGAGTTGAGGAAATCGAGGCCGAGCGAGTCGGCAATGAACATCGCGGGCGGTCTGTGCATGAGCGGATCCCTGGCCTGTAAGAGGCTACCGAAAGGTAACCTGTAAAATAGCATTTGACAAGTTACTTGCGATGTATGTAACCTCAATTTACGCATTTAACAGGTTACACAAGACTGGAGACGGCCATGGCCCTGACAACCTACCGCACCGCAGACGTCGATGGATTCAAGGTGTTCTATCGCGAGGCCGGCCCCCGAGGTGCGCCGAAACTCCTGCTGCTGCACGGCTTCCCGAGCGCCGGCCACATGTTCCGCGACCTGATCCCGCTGCTCGCCGACAAATTCCACATCGTCGCGCCCGACCTTCCCGGCTTCGGCCAGTCCGACATGCCTCCGCGTGAAAGCTTCCGCTACACCTTCGACAATGTCGCGCAGGTGATCGAGCGCTTCACCGAGGTGATCGGCTTCGATCGCTTCGCCGTCTACGTCTTCGACTATGGGGCGCCGACCGGCTTCCGCCTCGCACTGCACCATCCCGAGCGGATCACGGCGATCATCTCGCAGAACGGAAATGCGTACGACGACGGCCTCAGCGACGGCTGGACTCCGATCAAGGCCTATTGGCAGGACCCCTCGCCCGCCAACCGCGAGGCGCTGCGCGCCTTCCTCACGCCGGAGGCGACGCGCTGGCAGTACACGCATGGTGTCTCCGATCCAGCGACCGTGTCGCCGGACGGCCAGAACCTCGACAATTTCTATCTGGCGCGTCCGGGCTCGGACGACGTGCAGCTAGACCTGTTCGGCGACTACAAGAGCAACGTCGCGCTCTATCCCGCCTTCCAGGACTATTTCCGCAGGCACAGGCCGCCGTTCCTGGCGGTCTGGGGCAAGAACGACCCGTTCTTCATCCCGCCCGGCGCCGAAGCGTTCAAGCGCGACAATCCCAATGCCGTGGTGCGGTTCTTCGACACCGGACATTTCGCGCTGGAGACGCATGCGAAGGAGATCGCAGAGAGCATTCGCGCGTTCTTGACGTAACGATGGAGCGTGCAACGGCAACGGCCGAGAGATAGACCCGCGACCAATTGGTCGCGGGACGGAGCTCAGTTCCTTGCGGGAGCGGCCGCCGCCGCCGAGCGCGCCTGCCTGGGCGTGCCGGGTCCGGCGACCGGCGCGGCCGGTACGCGCGCGCGCATGATCGCGGTGTCGATCTCCGCGATGACGCGACGCTGGATCGCCTCGTTCTTGTCGATCGAGATGTGGCCGACGCCGGTGCCGCGCACGTCGACATTGTCAAGCTTGCCGCGGAAGCCCGCTGCGGCCCGCACCGGCTCGCCGGGACCATCGCCGATATAGATGTTGATATAACGCTCCGCGCCGGTCGAGAGCTTGGTCTTGAACACGGAATCGAGGCCGATCGCGAGCTTCACGGGCACGCCAAGCTGGTTGAGCTTGGCGATCATGTCCGGCAGCGCGGTCGCGCCGGAGGAATGGCCGACCAGGATGATGGTCTTGATCCGGCCGGCCCTGTAGGCGGCTGCCGCTTCATCGGCGAGCGAGGACCAGGACACGAAGTTGGCGACGGTCACCGGGACGCCCTGCGCCTGGAGCCGGGCGCCGATCGTGTCGAGCCCGAGCGAGAAGATGTTGAGCACGCCACGGAGCAGGTAGACATGCGTCGTCGCCACCGCGGCCTGGCTCGGCGCGGCTTTGGCGGTGGTCGGGCTGATGGCAACAGCTGACAGCAGGACCAGGCCCATCGCCCACATGCGGAGGGCGGACAACTGGCTGGCGCCGGCGGTGTGACGGCCGTTCGGTCTCATCGATCTTTTCCCTGGAGACAATACGCTTCGCGATTGATCGGAATCGTAGCCACGGCCCGCTCGCGGACGCAACAAAGAGCCGCGTGAGCGGCAATCTTAGCAGCAAGCCGTGACCATCGCGCAACACTTGCCCGAAACATGCCACTGAAGGGCCTGTTTTGAGACCATTTTCCTCCGGGGAATTGCGGGCCAACATCGGCGTTCCTATTTCAGGGCTCCGCCGACCCGCCCCTTCCGGGTGGATCCAGCGCTCCCCCTTCCCTCCCCAGCCCGCCGGCCATCATGTCTTCCATCATTTCCGTCGCCAATCTGTCGAAGACCTATGGGTCCGGCTTCAAGGCGCTCAAGAACGTCAATCTCGACATCAAGCGCGGCGAGATTTTTGCGCTGCTCGGCCCCAACGGTGCCGGCAAGACCACGCTGATCTCGATCATCTGCGGCATCGCCAACCCGAGCCAAGGCAAGGTCTTGGTGGGCGGCGAGGACATTCAGACCTCCTATCGCAAGGCGCGCTCGCTGATCGGCCTCGTGCCGCAGGAATTGCACACCGACGCCTTCGAGAGCGTGTGGGCGACGGTGAGCTTCTCACGCGGCCTGTTCGGCAAGCCGAAGAACCCTGATCATATCGAGAAGGTGCTGAAGGACCTCTCGCTGTGGGACAAGAAGGACAACAAGATCATCACGCTCTCCGGCGGCATGAAGCGCCGCGTGATGATCGCCAAGGCGCTGTCGCACGAGCCGCAGATCCTGTTCCTGGACGAGCCGACCGCCGGGGTCGACGTCGAGCTGCGCAAAGGCATGTGGGAGGTGGTGCGAGGTCTTCAGCAATCTGGCGTCACCATCATCCTCACCACGCACTATATCGAGGAAGCCGAGGAAATGGCCGATCGCATCGGCGTCATCAACAAGGGCGAGATCGTGCTGATCGAGGACAAGACCACCTTGATGCAGAAGCTCGGCAAGAAGCGGCTGACGCTGCATCTGCAGGGCAAGATCGCCTCGCTGCCGGAGAGCCTTCGCCATTACGAACTCGAACTCTGCGACAACGGCGCGACGCTGGTCTACGACTACGACACCAAGGGCGAGCGCACCGGCATCACCAGCCTGCTCGGCGACCTGCGCACCGCCGGCATCCGCTTCAACGACCTCGACACGACGCAGTCGTCGCTCGAGGACATCTTCGTCGATCTCGTGAGGACGTCATGAATCATCGCGCCATTCGCGCCATCTATCTGTTCGAAATGGCGCGCACCTGGCGCACGCTGCTGCAAAGCATCGTCTCGCCTGTGGTTTCGACTTCGCTCTATTTCGTGGTGTTCGGCGCCGCGATCGGCTCGCGCATCAGCCAGGTCGAGGGTGTCAGCTACGGCACCTTCATCGTGCCGGGCCTGATCATGCTCTCGGTGCTGACGCAGAGCATCGCCAACGCCTCGTTCGGCATCTACTTCCCGAAATTCACCGGAACGATCTACGAGATCCTGTCGGCGCCGATCTCCTATTTCGAGATCGTGCTCGGCTATGTCGGCGCCGCCGCGACCAAGTCGATCATCCTGGGCCTCATCATTCTCGCGACAGCCGGCCTGTTCGTGCCGCTGCACATCCACCATCCGGTCTGGATGCTCGCCTTCCTGGTGCTGACGGCGGTGACGTTCAGCCTGTTCGGTTTCATCATCGGCATCTGGGCCGACGGATTCGAAAAGCTTCAGATGATCCCAATGCTGGTGGTGACGCCGCTGACGTTCCTCGGCGGCAGCTTCTATTCCATCGACATGCTGCCGCCGACCTGGCGCACCGTCGCGCTGCTCAACCCGGTCGTCTATCTGATCTCCGGCTTCCGCTGGAGCTTTTACGAGATCGCAGACGTCAGCGTCACCGTCAGCATCGGCATGACAACGGCGTTCCTGGTGATCTGCCTGGTCGTGATCTGGTGGATTTTCAGGACCGGATATCGGCTGAAGAATTGAGCCCTGCTGTCATTCCGGTGCGTGCGGAGCACGAGCCCCGAATCCATTCATCCACCAACTCTGCCGCCCAATGGATTCCGGGCCCGCCCTTCGGGCGTCCCGGAATGACGGCAGCGACCTCACCGATAGCAATGGAAGCGGTGATACCCGTCATAATATCCGCGGCAGCGGTGGCGGTAGTGACGGTGGGGAATGCCGAGCACGCCTTCCACCGCACCGACCGCGCCACCGACACCGGCTCCCACGACGCCTCCGACCGCGCCGCCCACCGGACCGGCGATCCGGTTGCCTTCATGAGAGCCTTCCTGAGCGCCGCGCACGATGCCCTGGGCGTGGCCAGCTTGCGGCAAGGCGAGCAGCGCAAGAAGGATGGCTGCGGCTGCGAACAGCAGGCGGACAGGCAAGCTGGCCGGCAAGGCGGCGGCGGTAGCACGGGCTTTGTTCATCTTCAGTCCCAAAGGAAAGTACAGGGGTAAATGGCAGCAAAAGCCGCTTCTCGGGTAGGTCACGATCAACGCGCGAAGCGGCGGAATGGTTGCGCCTTTGTGACGAATTGTCGACGTTGTGAACGCGGCTCTGCTCGCGAAAATGTCAGCGCCGCCGCGGCCTTCGCGGCACAAGGCGGCCTTGCTTACATCAGGCATCGCGTTAACGATGCGCTGGCAGCTCGCTGGAACGAAAGCCGGATTGCAGGCATATTGCACACCGGGGACGGAGAGCCGCGGCGCTAGCGTGAACAGGCCGGAGGCCAGGATTCAAATGCGTTTCCAGATGCGTTCATTTTTCATCGCTTTCACATCCCTGATGCTTTTGAGCGCGGGCACTGCGCAGGCCAAGGTCGAAATCACCGTCGACAAGGACAATCAGCAGATGACCGTCGCGGTCGACGGCGTCGCGCGGTATCACTGGCCGGTGTCGACGGGCATTCCCTCGCGCGAGACGCCGAACGGCGCATTCCGCGCCTTCCGCATGGAAGAGGATCACTACTCCAAGGAATTCGACGACGCGCCGATGCCGCACGCAATCTTCTTCACCAAGGTCGGACACGCCATCCACGGCACCGACTCAGTCAGCCGGCTCGGTACGCCGGCCTCGCATGGCTGCGTGCGGCTGTCGCGCCAGAACGCCACGACGCTCTATGCGCTGGTTCAGCAGCAGGGCGTGCTCAACACCACGGTGACATTGACCGGCTCGGCGCAGGTGGCGCTCGCCCGCAATCCGCGCGCCCGCAATGCCAATGCGGTGGCCCGCGCACCGCAACCGTCCGAAGAGCAATACGCGACCACTGGCGATCCCGTGAATCTGGCGCCGCCGGCGCAGACCGCCCGCCGCTACATGCCGCAGGACGACAACTACATCTATCCGGCCGATGGCAGCGACACCGGCGCGCGCTATCCGGCGCCGCGCTCGGCCACCCGCCCGCTCTACGACGCCCAGGTCTATCAGCAGCAGCCGCGGCCCTATTACGATCAGGGCTATGGCCAGCAGGGCTACTACTACCAGCCGCAGCCCCGGCAGTATTATCAGCCGCGCGGCTATTACTATCAGAACTGACGCGGCCGCCATCAACCGCCCTCGCCGGCCGAGGCACCATGAAGCCACGTGCCACGACCATTCTGATTGTGCTCTGCGTTCTGATAGCGGGACGGGCCATGGGATCTGATGTGGCCTTCGATCTCGAGGCGCATCGCGGCGGGCGGGCGCTGCGGCCGGAAAACACCCTGCCCGCCTTCGCCAACGCGCTGTCGATGGGCGTGGACACGCTCGAGCTTGACGTCGGTGTCACCGCCGATGGCGAAGTGATCGTGTCGCATGAACGCGGGCTCAATCCCGATCTCGCACGCGGCCCCGATGGGGCCTACATCACTCCGCCCGGCACGCCTTTCGCAAAACTGCGGCTCGACGAGGTCAGGACCTACGACGTCGGCCAGATCAGGCCGGACAGTGCCTACGCAAAACAGTTTCCCGACCAGCGTGCCGTGCCGGGGACACGCATTCCCACCTTGCGCGAGCTGTTCGCGCTGGTGCGCAAGTCCGGCAACACGCGGGTTCGTTTCAACATCGAGACCAAGATCGCCCCGAACCATCCGGACGAAACGCTCGATCCGCAGGCCTTCGTCACTAAGCTGCTCGGGCTGATCGAGACCGAAAAATTTTCCGACAGGGTCATGATCCAGTCCTTCGACTGGCGGACCTTGCAGCTCGTCCAGCAGCTGGCGCCGAAAATACCGACGGTGTACCTGACGCTCCAGCGCGGCTCGGGCCAGACGGTGGCGCTGGACAAGGCCACCAACTGGACGGCCGGCTTCAATCCGGCCGATCACGGCGGCTCGCTGCCGCGGACGATCAAGGCTGCGGGCGGCGTGATCTGGTCGCCTCATTTCGGCGATGTGACCGCGGCCCTGATCACCGAAGCCCATACGCTTGGACTGCAGGTCGTGGTCTGGACGGTCAACAAGCGCGAAGACATGGCGCGGATGATCGAGCTCGGCGTCGACGGGATCATTTCCGACAGACCCGACCTGTTGCGAGAGGTCACGGGCGAGAAGGGAATTACGCTGCCAGCGGGCAGCCAGGTGGAGCCTTAAACCCAGGTCTCGCGTCCCGGACGCGACGCAGCGCGTAGCGGTGCGTCGCAGAGCCGGGACCCAGAGTTGTGGGCCCCGGCTCTGCAGCGCACCGCTGAAGAAGCGCTGCGCTGCGTCCGGGGCACGAGATCACTTGAGGCGCGAAGCCTACTCCCCGTCCCGCAAACGCCGATACAGCGCGCCCAGGATATTCGAATAGTCGTCGGTCCAGACCCGCACCCTGTCATCGGCCTCGGTCTGCTCCCATTGCCTGGAGGACGCGAGCCTGCCGACGTCGGCCTCCTCGCGCGCGAAAATGACGACGTCGGTCGAGAAGATGTAGTCGGAATCGCGGCCCGAATCCTCGTTGAAGACCCAACTCTTGAGATCGTTGGCGTCCGCAATACCGACCACGACGGTCTCGAGATCCAGGTGCCGGTTGGAGACGTGCATCACCACGGCGCCGTGCGGCGCGAGCTTGTCCTTGTAGATCTTCATCGCCTCTTCGGTGGCGAGGTGGATCGGGATCGCATCGGACGAATAGGCATCGACGATGATGAGATCATAGGCGCCGTCGGGCTCCTTCGCGAAAGTGAGGCGCGCATCGCCGATGACGGGCTTCATGTCCGGCATGCAGCTCGAGATGTAGCGAAAATTCCGGGGGTCGCGCGCTGCATCGACCATGGACTGGTCGATCTCGAAGAAGGTCCAGCTCTCCCCTGGCTCGGCGGCACAGGCGAGCGTGCCGGAGCCGACGCCGATCGCGGCAACCTTGAGCGGCGCGCCCTTGCGCTCGCGGATCGCGCTGACGGCCTGACCGATGCCGCCGTCCCTGTGATAGTAGGTGATCGGCTCGGGCCGGCCGGTGACCGGCGTGCCGTCATCGGTGCGGAAGCGCTCGGCGCCATGAATGGTGGTGCCGTGCATCAGGACATGGAAATAGCCGCCGGGAGTCACCACGATCTTGTGTACGCCGAAGAAGCTGCGCACCGTCGTGACGCGGCCCTCGTCTGCGGGATAAACGCGGTTCAACGCCAGCGCGAGCGCGACGGTGGCGAAGATCTTCCAGCGGCCGGCATTGAGGATCAGCGCGAGCAGCGCGGCGAGCACGCCGACGGCCCCGGCAACCCAGACGCGGTGGCCCTCGAACCAGGTCGAGAGGTCGCCTGTGGCATAGGACGGCGCGACGAGCGCCACCGCGAGCGCGGCGAGCGCCAGCCAGTACCATTTGACGACGCCGGCGAGGCGCTCGTTCGCGGACGGGCGGCACAGCGCGGCGAGCGCGATCAGGATCGGATATTCGGCGATCCACGAGAAGGTGAATGGCGCAACGAGGCCAGCAAACAGGCCGCCGACCATGCCGCCGAACGACAGCGCGACATAAAATCCGGTGAGATGTTTGGCGGCGGGCCGCGTCCGCGCCAGTTCGCCATGACAGGCCATGGCGATGACGAAGAAGCACAATTGATGTCCGCCGAGCGTCAGCAGCAGATTCTGCTCACCGCCGAAGGCCAGCAGCACGACGATGCCCGCGATCGCGACCGGCTGGAGCATCAGCATCCATTTGTGCGGCAGCAGCGGACGCGACTGGAACACCACGACCCAGGTCAGCAGGTACAGCGACAGCGGCAGCACCCACAACAGCGGCGCCGCCGCGACGTCGGTCGAGATGTGCGCGGTCACCGCGATGAGCAGGCCGGACGGCACCGCGGCCAGGAAAATCCAGCGCAGCCGCGTCACCAGGCCGGGCGCCGGCGCATTCACCTCCTCGGTTCGCGCGTCGACCTCAGCCGGCTTCGGCGAGCGCAACAGCAACGCGCCGCAAGCGGCAATCAGGAGGATCAGGAGGCCGTAGCCGCCGGTCCAGAACCGGTTCTGCATGTGCAGCGTGAACATCGGCTCGAGCAGGAACGGATAGGACAACAAGGCCAGGAAGCTGCCGATGTTGGAGGAGGCATAGAGGAAATAGGGATCATGCCCGGCGGGGTGGCCGGTGCGGACGAACCAGGCCTGCAGCAGCGGATTGTTGGCGGCGAGCGCGAAGAACGGCAGCCCGATCGAGACCACGAACAGGCCGAGCAGCCAGAACGCATAGCCGGAAGCAGGCGGCTCGCCATAGGCGGAGGCGATGCCGAGCGGCAGCGTGGCGAAGGCCGCGATCAGCAGCACCAGATGCACCGCGACCGGCACGATCCGGTTCCTCGCCTGCATCAGTAGATGCGCGTAGGCGTAACCGGCCAGCAGCAGCGACTGAAAGAACACCATGGCCACCGACCACACCGCCGGCGAGCCGCCGAGCCGCGGCAGCACCATCTTCGTGAACAGCGGCTGCACCGAGAACAGCAGCAGCGCGCTGACGAAGATCGCAGCGGTGTAGACCGCCAGCAGCAGCCGGTTGCGCGACGACGACGGCTGCTCCGTGGCGGCGGGTTGCACGATCGAATCCATGGAGGCTCCGGCTCAAAGCCCGGCGGGCGCCGGGCGCGCGCAATGGAGCACAGGGCGCCTGAACGGGCAATAAAGGGTGGCGTGATGTTGCGGCGAGCAATGCTTGATATTAGAGGGTCGTTCCGGGGTGATGCGAAGCATCGAACCCGGAACCTCGAGATTCTCCGGTGCGGAGCCCGCACCACAGTTCGCGCGATACGCGCCCCGGAATGGTAGGCAGAACAACTCGAATTTCTCATGACCGAAACCGACGTCATCATCATCGGCGCTGGCCATAACGGCCTCACTTGTGCGGCCTATCTCGCGATGGCGGGCCTGCGTGTGCGCGTGGTCGAGCGCCGCAGGGTGGTCGGCGGCGCCGCGGTCACCGAGGAATTTCACCCGGGATTCCGCAATTCGGTCGCGGCCTATACCGTGAGCCTGCTCAATCCGCAGGTGATCCGCGACCTCAAGCTCGTCGAGCAGGGCCTGCGGATCGTCGAGCGGCGTGCGCAGAATTTTCTGCCCGCGCCCGACGGCAGCTATCTCCTCACCGGCGAGGGGCGGACCAAGGCGTCAGTCGCGCGGCTCAGCGCGCATGATGCGGAGGCCCTCGACGGCTTCTCACGCCAGCTGGAAGACATCGCCGACGTGCTCAGGCAGTTCGTGCTGCGCGCGCCGCCGAACCTGCTCGACGGATTTGGCACGAACGCGATCCGCGAGGCCGTGAACGCGCTCCAGAGCGCCAACATCTTGCGCGGCCTCACGCTGGAGCAGAGCCGCAGCCTGCTCGATCTCTTCACCCGTTCCGCCGGCGAGATGCTGGACGAACGTTTCGAACATGATCTGGTCAAGGCGCTGTTCGGTTTCGACGCCATCGTCGGCAACTATGCCAGCCCCTACGCTGCCGGCTCGGCCTATGTGATGCTGCATCACGCCTTCGGCGAGGTGAACGGCAAGAAGGGCGTCTGGGGCCACGCCATCGGCGGCATGGGAGCGATCACGCAGGCGATGGCGCGCGCGGCACGCGACCGCGGCGTTGTGATCGAAACCGATGCCTGCGTCCGCGAGATCATCGTCGAGCGCGACCGCGCCGTCGGTGTCGTGCTGGAGAACGGCACAGCCGTCAGCGCAAGATATGTCGCAGCCAATGTCAATCCGAAGCTGCTCTACACGCGGCTGATCGCGGCCGACGCTCTCCCTGCGGACTTCCTCGCCCGCATCCGGCGCTGGAAGAACGGTTCCGGCACCTTCCGCATGAACGTGGCGCTGGACCGCCTGCCCTCCTTCACGGCGCTGCCCGGCGAGGGCGATCATCTCTCTTCCGGCATCATCCTGGCGCCGAGCCTCGACTACATGGACCGCGCCTGGCTCGATGCGCGGGCGCAGGGCTGGAGCCGTTCGCCCGTCGTCGAGATGCTGATCCCCTCGACGCTCGACGACACGCTGGCGCCCGCGGGCAAACATGTCGCGAGCCTGTTCTGCCAGCATGTCGCACCAGAGCTTCCCGATGGAAAGTCCTGGGACGACCATCGCGAGGAGGTCGCCGATCTCATGATCGCGACGGTGGACAAATACGCCCCCGGCTTTGCGGCGAGCGTGCTCGGCCGTCAGATCCTGTCCCCGCTCGATCTCGAACGGCAGTTCGGATTGTTGGGAGGCGACATCTTCCACGGCGCGCTGACGCTGAACCAGCTGTTCTCGGCGCGGCCGATGCTGGGCCATGCCGACTATCGCGGGCCGCTGAAGGGACTCTACCATTGCGGCTCCGGCGCCCATCCCGGCGGCGGCGTCACCGGTGCCCCCGGCCACAACGCGGCGCAGGTGATCCTGCGGGATCACCGCTCCCTGTTCGGAAGCCGTGGATAGGCCTGTGGATTGCTTGTGGACAGCCTGTCGAAAGATCTGTGGTCGGCCGGAGGATGCCTGGGCCAGACCGCCCCGCCGAAGCTGGGGAAGGCCGGTGGAAAATCGCGGAGATAATTGCGGGAAAAGCGGTGGATAGGGACCCGGCAAGCCGGCGGATAACCTGTTGAAGATCCGCAGAACAGACGCCGCGGAAACGACCTCGCCCGCCAGGGAAATCCCTGGCGGGCGGTGATCAGGAACAGCCTCTGAAGAAAAACAGCCCCCCGCTGGGAAATGCAGGCGGAAATTACTTCAAGGAGGTGCTAATCGAAGTGAACTTCTCATTCATGGCGGTGCCCAGGCCGTTCACCACGGTGATGATCGCCAGGGCGATACCCGCGGCAATCAGACCGTACTCGATCGCGGTTGCACCGGACTCGTCCGACCAGAACTTCTGAATCATGCGCTTCAAGACTCGCCTCCGTTTCAACTCCAAGCTGTGCTAGCTGGATCCAACATCCGAGAATGTATATGGCGGAACCTTCGTCCCAGTTAACCCGGGAACCGCAACTTGTCGGGAAATTGGTGCCAAAAGTTCCAAAAAATTGAACCCAACGGAACCCTAAATGCAGCCTTCGCCCACCCATCGCGCCAGCTTTTCAATCGGCAGCGAGACCGACGCCAGGCGCGTCGTCGACGTGCTCACCGAGGTGTTTTTCGACGGCGATGCCGCGGTCGCCGCCTTCGAGCGGCCGGACGGACAATGGGACGTCACGCTCCATTTCGCCGAGGCGCCGGATCAGGCATGGCTGCGCGAACTCGTTGCAACTTCAGCAGGAAATGAGATCGCGGCGACGCTTGCCTTCGACACCGTCGAGGCCAGGGACTGGGTCAAGGCCAGCCTCGAGGATCTCGTGCCGGTCCCGGCCGGGCGCTTCGTCGTGCACGGCAGCCATGACCGTGACCGTGTGGCGCCAAACAAGCTCGCCATCGAGATCGAGGCGGCGCTCGCCTTTGGCACTGGTCACCACGGCACGACGCGCGGCTGTTTACTGCTGCTTGACCATGTCCTGAAGAGTTCCCGACCGCAGAACGTGCTCGACCTCGGCACGGGGACCGGCGTGCTGGCGATCGCAGCGGCGAAGGCGCTGCATCACGCCGTGCTCGCCTCCGACATCGATCCGCCCTCGGTGCGGGTGGCGGCTGAGAACGCCTCGCTGAATGAAGTTGGCAACCATGTGCGGGTGATCCGCGCCACCGGCTTTGCCGCGCCGGATTTTGCAGGTTGCGGCCCGTTCGACCTCGTGCTCGCCAACATCCTTGCCAATCCGCTGCGGCAATTGGCGAGCCCGATGGCACGGCACCTTGCGCCTGGCGCTCGCGTCATCCTTTCCGGCCTGTTGACGCACCAGGCCCCCGCCGTGGTCGCCGCCTACCGCGCCCGCGGCCTCGTGCCGTTGAAGCATCTGCGGATCGAGGGGTGGAGCAGTCTGTTGCTGCGGAAGCCTTCGTAGGACCTCCTGCCCTTGGTCAAGAGGAACAGGCGGTCCCTGCGATCTCGACGCCGCCCTACTCCTCCGCCGGCTTCTCGTCGCGGCGCATCGCGCGCTGGTCCTGCAAGGTGCGCCTCGCACGGCGCTCGGCGAAACGGTCGATCATCTGGCTGATGAGGCCGCGCGGCTTCTTCGGTGCCGCCGCAGTCGGGGAACGGCGCACCGGCGGCGAAATCTTCTCAAACGTGAATGCTGGCATCGTGTGTCCCCTCGCCGTTGAGATGAACCACCTGCTCGAATTTCCCTGTTATCCGGACGAAGCGCAGCTGCCGCATCCTTACACCACTCAATTCGAATGGAATTATTTCAAGCACAGTCCATGCCAGATGCGACACAAATGCGTCTAGATTGCGGACTGATGCCCATGATCCTAAAGTGATCCACCATGTTCGAAGCACACTTCCAGACATTCGAGGAGCCGGAGGCCGGCGTCGCATTGGCGGCACGGCTGGCCGCACTTCGCGAAGAACTCGCCCGTCGCAGGCTGACCGGATTCGTAATTCCACGCGCCGATCAGCAGCAGAACGAATATGTGCCGCCATCGGAAGAGCGGCTGGCCTGGCTGACCGGCTTTACGGGCTCGGCGGGATTGGCGGTGGTTCTGACCCACGAGGCTGCGGTGTTCGTCGACGGCCGCTACACGCTTCAGGCCGCCAAGCAGGTCGACGCAAAGGCTTGGGCCGTGGAATCGCTGATCGACCCGCCTCCAGAGAGCTGGGTGCCGGCGCATCTGAAAGCCGGTGATCGCCTCGGATTCGATCCATGGCTGCACACTTTTGCGGCAGCCGAGCGCCTGTCCGCAGCCTGCGCCAAGGCCGGCGCCGATCTCGTTGCCGTCGACAGCAATCCGATCGACGCGATCTGGCAGGACCGGCCGCAGCCGCCGCTCGCCCCGGTCGTCGTGCACAGCCTCCAGCATGCCGGCGTCACCGAAGCCGAGAAACTGGCGCAGATCAGGGCCGAGATCGCCAAGCTCGGTGCCGATGCGCTGGTTTTATCCGACAGCCATGCCGTGGCCTGGACCTTCAACATCCGCGGCGCCGATGTCGCGCACACGCCGCTGCCGCTGTCCTACGCGCTGGTGCCGAAGGACGGCCGTCCCACCATCTTCATCGACCATCGCAAGCTCTCCAACCTGACGCGCGACCATCTCGAGCAGTCTGCCGACGTGCGCGAACCGGACGCCATGGCGCCGACACTGATGGCGCTGGCCAAGAGCGGTGGATCGATCGCGCTCGACAACGCCACCGCGGCCGACGCACTCAGCCGGCTGATCGCCGGCGCCGGCGGCAAGCCGGTGCGCGGCAGCGATCCGATTGCGCTGCTCAAGGCGGTCAAGAACGCGACCGAGATCAAGGGCACCAGGACGGCCCATGTGCGCGACGCCGTGGCGCTGGCGCGCTTCCTCGCATGGATCGATCGCGAGGCGGCAAGCGGCAAGCTCACCGAGATCGACGCGGTGGAGGCGCTGGAAACGTTCCGCCGCGATACCGGTGCGCTCAAGGATGTGTCGTTTCCGACCATCTCCGGCACCGGCCCGAACGGCGCCATCGTGCATTACCGCGTTACCCGCAAGAGCAACCGGCGGATCGCGCCCGGCGACCTCTTGCTGATCGATTCCGGCGCGCAATATGAAGACGGCACCACCGACGTCACGCGGACCATGGCGGTCGGCGAGCCCACGGACGAGATGCGCGACCGCTTCACCCGCGTGCTGCGCGGCCATATCGCGATCGCGCGCGCGGTCTTCCCCGACGGCACCACGGGCGCGCAGCTCGACACGCTGGCGCGGCAATATCTCTGGGCCGCCGGCGTCGATTTCGAGCACGGCACCGGCCACGGCGTCGGCAGCTATCTCTCGGTCCACGAAGGACCGGCGCGAATTTCGAAGCTCGGCATCACGCCGCTGAAGCGCGGCATGATCCTCTCCAACGAGCCCGGCTACTACAAGAC
The DNA here is from genome assembly GCF_000261685.1 of Bradyrhizobium genomosp. I (2014). Taxonomy (GTDB): domain Bacteria; phylum Pseudomonadota; class Alphaproteobacteria; order Rhizobiales; family Xanthobacteraceae; genus Bradyrhizobium. Next base: position 25,384 of record NZ_AJQE01000034.1, read on the forward strand.
CGACGGTTTCGGCATCCGCATCGAGAATCTCGAGCTGGTCGCCGCCGCCGATATCAAGGACGCCGAGAAGCCGATGAATGCGTTCGAGACGCTGACGCTGGCGCCGATCGACCGCCGGCTGATCGATGTGGCAATGCTGAACCGCGACGAGCTCGACTGGCTCAATGCCTATCACGCCCGCGTTCGATCCGAGGTGCGTCCGGCGCTGGACGAGGCGACCAAGGCCTGGCTCGATCAGGCGACCGCGGAGCTGAAGGCGTAGCGCGCGCCCGAGGGCGCGATGCATGGCGCTACGCGATTTGCGCAACGCTCTTTCCCAGCACCCGCTGTCATGCGCCGCGAAGGCCGGGCATCTCTCCCAGAGACGGAAATCGTACACGGCGAGGCCGCGGCGTACTGGATCGCCTGCCGTCGCGGCGATGACACCGCCTTTTTGGGCACGGGTAACGCGCCCAATCGGTCGCCATCTTGCCCTCATCACAACCATCCCGGAATCCGTATAGCCGCATTCCGAAACGCCGATATCCGTCTTGCGCTAGCGCGCTACAGTCGATTCGAACTCGAAAGACGGACACTTATGCACGGCATGATCAGCAAGCCGCCGAGGGCGGCAACCAACCTTGCGACATCGCGCGGGGTGCTGCTGTTGCTGGTCGTGATGACCGGGATCGCGCCGATCTCGCTCTATATCCTGGTTCCCGCGCTGCCGGTGCTGGCGACGACGTTCGGGCGCGACATCTCGATCGCGCAGATGACGGTGTCGCTCTACATGGTGGGCATCGCGCTGTCTCAGCTCATCATGGGTCCGCTGTCGGACAAATTCGGCCGCCGCCCGGTGCTGCTTGGCGGCCTCGCGCTGATGGTCGTGGCGAGCGTCGGCTGCATCTTCGCCGAGACCCTGCCGCAATTGATTGCTGCGCGCTTCTTCCAGGCGCTCGGCGGCGCCTCCGGCATGGTGATCAGCCGGGCCATCATCCGCGACATCTACGAGCGTGACCGCGTCGCCTCGATGATCAGCCTTGTGGTCGCCGCCCTGATGGTCGGCCAGATGGTCTCGCCGCTCACCGGCGGCTTGATCGAGACCGCGTTCGGCTGGCGGGCGATCTTCTACGCCGTCACGATCGGCGCGCTCGCGGTTGCCGTCGGCATCGCGCTGGCTCTGCCCGAGACGCGCCGCGACCGCGCCGTCGGCAGCGGCGGGGTTT
>NZ_AJQE01000035.1 GCF_000261685.1 Bradyrhizobium genomosp. I (2014)
GTCGGCACCCTGGTCAAGAGCCGCGCCTTCATCGGCTATGTGATGTGTCAGGTGCTGGCCTCGCAGATCATCTTCACTTTCGCCGGTGGTGGCCCTTACATCGTCGTGACGCAGATGGGTCGGACCAGCGCGGAGTACGGCGCCTGGTTCGCAACCACCGGCTTTGCATTTCTCGTCGGCAATCTGCTCTGCGTGCGCTTTGCGCCGCGGCATTCGCTGGAGAAGCTGATCTGGTTCGGACTCGCGCTCCAGCTCGTCGGCAGCCTCGCGAACCTGCTGTGGAGCTTCACCGGCTGGAACGAGGCCCCGGCCTGGCTGTTCGGCACGCAGATGATCGTGATGGCCGGCAATGCCTTCGTGATGGCGAATTCCGCCGCCGGCGCGATCAGCATCCGCCCCGAAGCCGCCGGCACCGCATCAGGCGCGATGGGCTTCCTCCAGCAAGGCATCGGCGCGCTGATGTCACAGTTCGGCGCCTATCTCGGCGGCCATTCCGCAACCACGCTGCCGCTCACCTCCGCGGTCCTGGCGATCTCCCTGCTCTGCGCCTGCGTGATGATCTTCGTCGTGCCGCGGCGCGAGGTGGTGGTGAGCGAGACGCTGATCGAGCAGGCGGAAGAGGAAGAGACCGGGATGATGTGAGGGATTTTTCGGTCATTCCGGGGCGCACGAAGTGCGAACCCGGAATCTCGAGATTCCGGGTTCGCCTCTCCGAGGCGCCCCGGAATGACCGAATCATAATCACTCTCCGATCAGCTTCAGCCACTCGTCCTCGGTCAGCACCTTGACACCGTGCTTGTTGGCTTCCGCGAGCTTCGAGCCCGCGCCGGGGCCGGCGACGACGAGGTCGGTCTTCTTCGACACCGAGCCCGACACCTTGGCCCCCAGCCGCTCGGCGGTGGCCTTGGCCTCGTCCCGCGTCATCTTCTCCAGCGAGCCTGTGAACACCACGGTCTTGCCGGCGACGGCCGAATTGCTCTTCGGCTTCTCGGCGTCGACGATCTCGACCTCCTTGGTCAGCCGCTCGACGATGCCGCGATTGTGGCTCTCGCCGAAATAATCGGCGATGCTCTTGATCACGGTGTCGCCGATCTGGTCGAGCGCGTCCATTTCCGCCATCGCCTCCTCATCAGCCCTGGCGACCTTGAGGCAGGCGTCGTGGAAGGCGTCCCACGAGCCGTAGCCGCGTGCCAGGGCCAGCGCCGTGGTCTCGCCGACGTGACGCATGCCGAGCGCATAAATGAAGCGCTCCAGCGCGATTTTGCGCCGGCTCTCGATGGCACCGAACAGGTTGCGGACCGAGGTCGTGCCATAGCCCTCGATCTCCTCGAGCTTGAGCTTCGCGTTGCGCTTCTCCAGCGTGAAGATGTCGGCGGGCTCCTTCACCCAGCCCTCGTCGAAGAAATACTGGAGCTGCTTCTCCCCCAACCCGTCGATGTCGAAGGCACGCCGCGAGACGAACAGCTTGAGGTGCTCGATCTTCTGATAGGGACAGGCGAACTCGCCGGTGCAGCGGGCTCGCGAGCCCTCCTCGCCCGTCGCCGTCTCCTCGCGCACGACGTCGGTGTGCAGCGGACACGGGCACTTCTTCGGGAAGTGGAATTCCTTCGCGCCCTTCGGCCGCTTGTCGATGACGACGTCGACCACCTGCGGGATGACGTCGCCGGCGCGCTGGATCACGACGGTGTCGCCGATGCGGATGTCGCGGCCCTCGCGCAGCACCTCGCCCTTGTTACCGATGCCCTTGATGTAGTCCTCGTTGTGCAGCGTGACGTTCTGCACGATCACGCCGCCGACGCCGACCGGCTCGAGCTTGCCGACCGGAGTGAACGAGCCGGTACGGCCGACCTGGATCTCGATGTCGCGCAGCACCGTCATGGCGCGCTCGGCCGGAAATTTGTGCGCGATACCCCAGCGCGGCGTGCGCGAGACGAAGCCGAGCCGCTCCTGCCAGTCGATGCGGTCGACCTTGTAGACGACGCCATCGATGTCATAGTCGAGCCGCGCGCGCTGCTCCTCGATCGCATGATGAAAGGCGAGCAGTTCCTCGACCGAGCGACAGAGCCTGGTCAGCGGATTGGTCCTGAAGCCGCAGCGCTCGAACCAGTGGATCATGCCGCTCTGGGTCTCTTCCGGCATCGCGCTCATCTCGCCCCACGCATAGGCGAAGAAGCCGAGCGGACGCGAGGCGGTGATGGTCGGGTCCTTCTGCCGGAGCGAGCCGGCGGCGGAATTGCGCGGATTGGCGAAAATGGTGCCGCCTTCCGCCTTCTGCCGCTCGTTGAGCGCCAGGAACGCCTTCTTGGTCATGTAGACCTCGCCGCGGACCTCGCAGATGTCGGGGACGTTGCGGCCTTTCAGCTTCTGCGGCACGTCCTCGAGCGTGCGGATGTTGGCGGTGACATCCTCACCGACCGCGCCGTCGCCGCGCGTTGCGGCGGTGACGAGCTCGCCCCCCTCGTAGCGCAGCGACATCGAGAGACCGTCGATCTTCGGCTCGGCGGAGAAATTGATCTTGTCGTCGTCGAGCTTCAGGAAGCGCACGATGCGGCCGACGAAGTCGCGCACATCCTCTTCGGCAAAGGCATTGTCGAGCGACAGCATCGGGACGGCGTGCCGGACTTTCCTGAAACGCCCCGATGGCGCCGCGCCGACCTTCTGCGAGGGCGAGTCCGCGGTGACGAATTCGGGAAAGCGCTTCTCGATCGCGTCGAAGCGCCGGCGCAGCGCGTCGTACTCGGCATCGGAGACGGTGGGCGCGTCCTCCTGATAGTAGCGCTCGTTGTGCCCCTCGATCTCGAGCGCGAGCCGCATGTGCTCGACCTTGGCCTGCGCCTTGGTGAGGTCGACGACGTCGCGAAGCGGTTTCGATTTTGCTGCTCTTGCCATTATACTTAAAGTTGTGGCTCGTCGTTCCGGGATGGTCCGAAGGACCAGACCCGGAACCTCGAGATTCGGGGTTCGCACTTCGCGCGCCCCGGAATGATGAAGTCGTGGAGGGGGCTCATGACGTATTACGTCTATATTCTAGCAAGCCGACGCGATGGGGCAATCTACGTTGGCATCACCAATGACCTGGTGCGCCGCGTCTATGAACATCGAATCAAAGCGGTCCCGGGGTTCACAGCCAGATACAACATATCCCAGTTGGTTTGGTTCGAGGCCTATGACGATCCAATCTCAGCAATCTCACGCGAGAAAGAACTCAAGAAGTGGAAGCGGGCTTGGAAAACCCAGCTGGTCGAGAGGATGAACCCAAGTTGGGATGATCTGTACGAGTCGATCTGCAATTGAGAACGTCATTCCGGGATGATTCGAAAGACAAAGCCCGGAATCTCGAGATTCCGGGTTCGATGCTTCGCATCGCCCCGGAATGACGGTGGCTAAGCCGTCGCCGCCTTGAGCAGTCTCTCCGCGGCCGCCCTCGCCTCCGCCGTGATCTCGGCGCCGGCGAGCATGCGGGCGATTTCCTCGCGGCGGTGGTCGGCGGCAAGCGCACTGACGCGGGTGGCGACGCGCTTGCCCTTGTCGAGGGCGTCCTTGGAGATGAGCAGATGCTGGTCGGCGCGGGCGGCGACCTGCGGGGCGTGGGTCACGGCCATGACCTGGACCTTCCCGGCAAGCCGCGCCAGGCGCCCGCCAATGGCGTCCGCAACCGCACCGCCGACGCCGGTGTCGATCTCGTCGAAGACGAGGGTCGGCGCCGAGCCGCGGTCGGACAGCACGACCTTCAGCGCCAGCAGGAAGCGCGACAGCTCGCCGCCGGAAGCGACCTTCATCAGCGGACCCGGCTTGGTGCCCGGATTGGTCTGGACCCAGAACTCGACGCGATCGAAGCCTTGCGGCCCCGGCGCGGCCTCGTCGGTCTCGACCTGGGTCATGAATTTTGCGCGTTCGAGCTTGAGCGGCGCGAGCTCGGCATTGACGGCCTTGTTGAGCTTCTCGGCCGATTTCTGCCGCGCCATCGACAGCTTCTTGGCCGCGGCGGCATAGCGGCCATCTGCCTCGATCGCGGCCTGCTCCAGCTTCTTCAGCCGCGAGGCGCCGGCGTCGATCAGCACGACGTCGGCGGCATATTTGGCGGCAAGCGCGGCGAGGCCGTCGACCGGCGTCGAATATTTGCGCGAGGCGGCGCGAAGTGCGAACAGCCGTTCCTCGATGCGCTCGAGTTCGGCAGGATCGAAATCGGTTGCGGCCAGCGCGGCCTGGAGATGCTGATCGGCTTCCTCCAGCGCGTTGATCGCGACGTCGATCGCCTTCACGGCAGGCTCGACCAGCGCCGGCGAGTTGACGCCGCGGCGCTCCAGCCGGCGCACGGCGGCCGAAAGCGCGGCGACCGGCGAATGATTGCCGCCGACCGCTTCCTGCGCCTCGCGCAGGTCGGAGGCGATCTTCTCGCCCTGCATCATGGTGGTGCGGCGCGAGGCCAGCGCGGTCTCCTCGCCGTCCTTGGGCGCGAGCTGCTTCAGCTCGTCGGAGGCATGGCGCAGATAGTCGGCCTCGCGCGCGGCGCTCTCCATGGCTGCGCGATGCTCCTCCAGTGCGGTATTGGCGGTGCGGCGCGCCTCCCAGAGCGATTCGACCGCCGCAACGTCCTTCTCCAGGCCGGCAAAAGCGTCGAGCAGGCGACGGTGGGTGGCGGCATCGACCAGCGCCCGCTCGTCGTGCTGGCCGTGGATCTCGACCAGGGCGGCACCGACCGCCTTCAGCGTCTGCACGCTGATCGACTGGTCGTTGATGAAGGCGCGGGTGCGGCCGTCGGCGAGTTGCACGCGGCGGAGAATCATCTCGCACGACTCTTCAACACTCGTATCGTCCAGACCGTTCTCGGCGAGGATCTTCGTCGCAGGGTGGTTCTTCGGGACATCGAACACGGCGGTGACCTGCCCCTGCTCCGCGCCGTGGCGCACGAGGCCGGCATCGCCGCGGCCGCCGAGCGCCAGCGCAAAGGCATCGAGCAGGATGGATTTGCCCGCACCGGTCTCGCCGGTCAAAACCGCAAGGCCGGTGGCGAATTCGATATCGAGCCGTTCGATCAGGACGATGTCGCGGATCGACAGACGCGCCAGCATGGAACCAGATTTCCTAGCCGAGACCCATCTTCTTGAAGGTCCGGCTGATCCAGGACCCCTGATTCTCGCTCGGTTCGAGACCACCGGATTTTACAAGATTATAGGCGTCCTTGTACCAGCGGCTGTCAGGAAAATTGTGTCCAAGCACGGCCGCCGCGGTCTGCGCTTCGCCGACGATGCCGATCGCCATATAGGCCTCGGTGAGCCGGAATAGCGCCTCCTCGACATGGCGGGTGGTCTGGTACTGCGTGACGACGGTCTTGTAGCGATTGATCGCCGCCGTGTAGTCGCGCTTCTGAGCATAGTAGCGGCCGACATTCATCTCCTTGCCGGCGAGCTGGTCGCGCGCACCCTCGATCTTGGCCTTGGCGGAGGTCGCATACTCCGAGTTCGGATATTTGCGCACCACCTCTTCCAGAGCGGCAATGGCCTTCTCGGTGCGGGCCTGGTCGCGGCTGATGTCCGGGATCTGGTCGTAATGAGAGGCGGCGATCAGGTATTGCGCATAGGCCGCGTCAGGGCTGCCGGGATGCAGCGTCACGTAGCGGGTGGCGGCGCCGATGCAGCCGTCATAGTCGCCGCCCTGATAGGACGCATAGGCCGACATCAGCAGCGATTTGCGGGCCCAGTCGGAATAAGGATGCTGGCGGTCGACCTCTTCGAACTTCTTGGTCGCCGCCTTCATGTCCTTCTTCTCGTTCATGAGGTACAGGCCCTCATTGTAGATCTTGTCGGCGGGCTCCTCGACGAAGGTGTCGTCCTTGGCGGTGAACTTGTCCCAGAGCGAGCCGGTGCCGCAGCCGGCGAGCGGCAGCGCGAGCATGATGAAGGTGACGGCCTGAAGCAGCCCACGGGCTCGCGACGAGACCGAGAAATATCCGCGCGTCATACGCTGTGCCGACATGAGTTTAAGCCCTGACGCCCTGTGATGCGGTGTCCGCCAGCCCACGAACCCCGTCATGGGCGCGAAATGTAACCGTGGTGCCTGCCATGCGACCACGCCGATGTATCCGAAAAGCGATCTTTAACCAACCGGATAGGCAGGCATTTCGCCCGGATTAAGGCGAACGTGCCGCAATGCTAGCCGATCATGGTTACCAGGAGTTTCCCGGGGGTAAGCCGCGGCCAATGCCTGCGGCGTCCCGATCGTCAGGACACGTCCGGCCCGTAGGCCGCGGCGATCCGGCCACCGACGATACCGCGACCGACTTCGCCCACGGGTCGCGTGGTGCGGCGGACCGCTTCGCCCTCGACCACCCGCCAGGCGGTGCGGTCGGCGAGCAGCGCGGTCAGGACGGCGTGGTTGAGCTTGTGGCCGCCCCGCACCGAGCGGTAGGCGCCAAGCAGCGGCAGGCCGGCCAGCGAGAGGTCGCCGATCACATCCAGCACCTTGTGGCGGGCGCATTCATCGGCGTAGCGCAGGCCCTCGGTATTGAGCAGCCGCTCGTCGTCGAACACGACGGTGTTGTCGAAGGAGGCGCCGAGGGCATAGCCCGCGCTCCAGAGCCGCGCGACATCGCACATCAGACCGAAGGTGCGGGCGCGGCCGACTTCGCGGCGGAAACCTTCAGGGTTGAGGTCGAAGGCGTAGCTCTGCTGGCCGATGACGGGATTGGTGAAGTCGATCTCGACCTCGACGCGGAACCCGCTGGCGTGGGGCCTGATCTCGCCGAAGGAGTCGCCGATCTTGACCGAGATCGGCTTCAAAACTTGGATGAGGCGGCGCTGCGCCGGCTGGGTCACGACGCCAGCCTGGTCGATCGCCGCAATGAAGGCCGCGGCGCTGCCGTCCATGATCGGCACTTCGGGACCATCGATCTCGATGGTGGCGTTGTCGACGCCCATGCCCCGCAGTGCGGCAAGCACGTGCTCGGCGGTGGATACCAGCGGACCGCTACGGTCGCCGAGGACGGTCGCGAAGTCGGTCGCGATCACCTGCTCGGCGGTGGCCTGAACTTCGCGATCACTTCCCTCGAGGCCTGTGCGGACAAAAATAAAACCCGCGTCGACAGGCGCAGGCCCAAGCGTGAGAGTGACGGGAAGACCGGAATGAACGCCCACGCCTGCCACGGAGGCTTGCGCACGAAGCGTCGTTTGCCGGTTAAATTTCATCAGGAACCGCCCCACTACGACCAACGCGACTTATACGAGACCCACTTGGCCAGCCAGTGCCGGCGCGCCGCGAATCCGTATCCCCAAGTCACGGCAAACCATAGTCACTGCCTCAAACAGCGCCAACTCACGCTTTTTTACCGATTGTTACCCCAAACCCGCCGTATTCGCGCCAAGGCTTAACCAAATTGAGCCGAGGTTTTGGGCCGCGACCGGTGGCCTTACTGAACCACCAGATACGTAATTAATAGTTTAGAATCAGCCTCTTGGCGGCGACATCCGGGCATGCAAGGGACAAAAGGAAAGGTCCCGGCAAGCTTGCTGCCGGGACCTTCATCCATCTGCCTTATTGTAACAATCCTCAGGTCGCCTGCCGCCGCAGGAAAGCCGGGATATCAAGATGGTCGTCGCCCTGTGGCGCCGGCGCAACAGGCGCGGGGCGGCCATGCATGTCCAGGCCCTGCGGCGCGGGACGGCGAGCATACTCTGATACCGGTTCGTTGGATGCGATCTGCTGCGCCACGCTCTTCTGCGGCCGGCGTTCGGGCAGCGGCGGCATGGCGGGACCGGCGGTGCGGGCCGCCACCGGCGGCTCACTTTCCTCGTCCCGGCGGCCGAGGCCGACATTGGCGAGGCGCTGAAGCAGCGACAGACGGGTCTTCTGCGGGGTCTCTTCCTCGACCTCGCCGCGGGCCTGACGAATCTCGGCCTGGGCCGGCATCGGCAGTTCCTCAATGCGCGGCATCCGGGGCGCACGGACCGGCGGACGTTCGGCCTGCGGCGGAATGAAGTTTTCGGGCGTCATCGGTTCCTGCATCGCGACCGGGGCCATGTCGGGCTCCGGGAACAGGGTCGGCTTCTGCGCGATCGGTCGCACGGTGACGTCGCCATAGGTCTGCGTCGGCGCTGGCGGCTGCGGGACTTCAGCGACGGCAGCGGCGATGGCGGCGAGCGCAGCACGCTCGACGTTCGGACGGGGCGCGGCAGCAGCGGGAGCGGCGGCCGGCGTCTGCGCTTCCAGCTTTTGGGCGCGTTCGGCCAGGCGCTGATTGTCGGCGCGCAAGCGCGCGGTCAGGTCGGCGAGACGGCTCTCGGCGGCGACGGCCGGTGCGGCAGCCTGCTGCACCTGCGCCGCCGGGTTCGCGACGGGCGCGGAGGTCGCCTGGCTGTTGCGGGCGATCGCGGCCTGCTCGATGCCGGTGGCGACCACCGAGACGCGGATCAGGCCGTCCAGCGCTTCGTCGAAGGTCGCGCCGACGATGATGTTGGCGTCCTGGTCGACTTCCTCGCGGATGCGGGTCGCGGCCTCGTCGACCTCGAACAGCGTGAGGTCCTTGCCGCCGGTGATGGAGATGAGGAGGCCCTTGGCACCCTTCATCGAGCTATCGTCGATCAGCGGGTTGGCGATCGCCGCTTCAGCGGCGGTCAGCGCACGCTTGTCGCCGGAGGCTTCGCCGGTGCCCATCATCGCCTTGCCCATCTCGCGCATGACGGCGCGGACGTCGGCGAAGTCGAGATTGATCAGGCCTTCCTTGACCATCAGGTCGGTGATGCAGGCAACGCCCGAATAGAGCACCTGATCGGCCATCGCGAAGGCGTCAGCGAAGGTGGTCTTCTCGTTGGCGACCCGGAACAGGTTCTGGTTCGGGATGATCAGGAGCGTATCCACGACCTTGTGAAGCTCGTTGATGCCGGCTTCAGCGGTACGCATGCGGCGGCCGCCTTCGAAGTGGAACGGCTTGGTCACGACGCCGACGGTGAGGATGCCCATGTCGCGCGCGGTCTTGGCGATGACGGGTGCAGCGCCGGTGCCGGTGCCGCCGCCCATGCCGGCGGTGACGAACACCATGTTGGCGCCCGAGAGATGGTCGCGCAGCTCGTCGATCACCTCTTCCGCAGCCGCAGCGCCCACGTTCGGCTGCGAGCCGGCGCCAAGGCCTTGGGTGACCGCCGTGCCCATCTGCACGATGCGCTGCGCCTTCGACATCGTCAGCGCCTGCGCGTCGGTGTTGGCAACCACGAAGTCGACGCCCTGCAGGCCCGCCGTGATCATGTTGTTGACGGCGTTGCCGCCGGCGCCGCCGACGCCGAACACGGTGATCCGGGGCTTCAGTTCGTGAATATCAGGAACATTGATGCTGATGGTCATGGTTGCTGCCTCTCGATCACGCGCGCGTGGGTTCGCCCCGGCCGGCGGCCGCGGGAGTTGGTGAAAATCGAAGATTGCGGAAAGCGGTCATCAGAAGCCCTCGCGTAGCCATCGTCCGACCTTTCCGAAATATCCGCCCGTCCCTGTCCTGACCTGCTGCCGCGTATGCCGCGGTTCGACATGTTCGAGATGAACATATTGCGGGTAGACGAGGAGCCCGGCCGGCACCGCAAACGCAGCGTTCTTCGCCTCGTTGGGCAGCCGGCCGAAACCGAGCGGACGTCCGACCCGCACGGGCCGGCCGAGAATCTGGGTGCCGAGCTCGACGAGGCCAGTCAGCTGCGAGGCGCCGCCCGACAGCACGACGCGGCCGTTGGGCTCCGAGGCGAAGGGCGAATCCTTCAGCTTGTCCCGAACCATTTCGAAGATTTCCTCGGCACGGTGCTTGACGATATTGGCGATGGTGGCGCGGGAGACGATCTGCGGCAGATCCTGCTCGTCACCGGCTGTCGGCACAGACATCAGCTCACGCGAGTCCGATCCGCCGGTGATGACGGTCCCATATAACGTCTTGATTCGCTCGGCATCGGCAATGGTCGCGGAGAGTCCGCGCGCGAGATCCATCGTGATGTGTTGCCCGCCGACTGCAAAGCCGGCCGCATGCACGAAGCGGCCACCGGAATAGACCGCAATCGTCGTGGTGCCCGCGCCCATCTCGACGACGGCGGCGCCAAGATCGGCCTCGTCGTCGGTCAGCACCGACAGGCCGGCCACATAGGGGCTCGCCGCCATGGCCTCGACATTGATGTGGCAGCGTTCGACCGCCAGCATCAGATTCCGCGCCACGGTGGCGTCGCAGGTGACGACGTTCATGTCGACGCCGAACTGGTGCGCGACCATGCCGCGGGGATCGCGGATGCCCTTGACGCCATCCAGCGTGTAGCCGACCGGCAGCGCATGCAGCACGGTGCGGCCTTCGCCGGTGGCGTGGCGCATGCCGGTGGAGGTAACGCGGCTGACATCGGCCGGCGTCACGGCGCCGCCGCGGATGTCGGCGGCGGCCTCGACCAGCTGGCCGGAGAGCCGGCCGCCGGAGACCGAGAGCAGCACCGACTCGACCCGCACCTTGGCCATCTTCTCCGCGAGCCCGACGGCCTGGCGCACCGCCTGTTCGCATTCGCCGAGATCGATCACCGCGCCGGCCTTCATGCCGCGCGACTGGATCTGGCTGTAACCGATCAGTTCCACCGCATGGGTGCGGCCGCGCAGCGCATCGCTCGGCGGCGACGGCTTCAGCCGTGCGATCATGCAGGCGATCTTGCTGGTGCCGATGTCGAGGCAGGCGACGATGCCGCCGCGCTTGTGCGGCATCGGGCGCGTCTTCGGCGTCTGGGTGCGATCGAGACCGGTCATGCGGAATCCCCGGCCTTCTTTTTCTTCTTGTCCTTGAACTGATCCTCACGCGCCTTGGCGGCGTCCTCGGACAGCTGCACCACCAGCCGATCGGGCAGGCGCATGTCGACGGCGACGATGTCGCGGGAGAACAGCCTGTCCTCCTTGTCGAGCTTGGACAGCATCGCAAGCGCGTTGCCGACGTCCTGCTCGGGCAGGCGGATGTCGAGGCCGTCCTTGAGCCTCAGATTCCAGCGCCGCTCGCCGACGAAGATCGCAGCCTTCGTCACCGACTTGACCTGCGGATAGCGCGCCAGCAGCGCGAGGAAATCGCGGGCCTGGGTCTCGGCGCCCTTGCCGACGACGAGCGGCAACGACAGGAAGCGACGCGAGACGTAGGGCTCGAGCACGGCGCCGTCATCGGCGATGACCGAAAGCCGGCCGGCCTCCTGCCACAGCGCGAACGCCTTGCGCTCGGTGAGCTCGATCATGAGCTGGCCCGGATAGAGCTTCAGCACGGTCGCATCCGCGATCCAGGGATTGGCCTTGAGCTTGTCGCGCACCGCATCGGCATCGAGGAACAGCAGCGAGGAGCGGCCGCTGACGCCACCGATCGCCAGGATCTCGTCCTGGGTGAGCTGCTTGCGGCCGTTGATCACGACGGAGGTGATACGGAACCCGGCGGAATTGGCCAGCGCGTTGCGGGCGTCGCTGACCGCGGTGATGAAGTCCTGGAGATGGCCGCCCTTGACGATGCCGAAGCCGCAGCTGCCGATCAGCAGCAGCACGGTCATGCTGATCCCGACCCGGCGCGGCAGGTAGCGCTCGACAAGTGCGACCACGCGCGGCGGCGGCTCGCGCTCGACGACGGCTTTGGCCCTGGCCCTGGCCTTGACTTTGTCCTTGGCGGCGGCGCGCGCCTCAGCGTGCTTGTCCTGCATCCACTCGCGCAGAAGCACGACCGCTCCGACAGCGGCCGCCTTCAGGTCAGCTTGGGGCCTCAGCGATCTGAAAAGCGATCGGGTGAGGCTTCCTGCTCCATCCATTGCACGAGCTCGTCAACAGTTTGCCCGCGACATCGCGCGGATCCTGGCGAACATGACGTCTCGGACCTGCCGGGCCGGGTGCTGGTCTTCAGCAGAAGAAAACCTCTCCCTTCAAAGCGCTCGCTGGAGGTGACATCACCCGCGACAGCTCACGCGCCGGCAGCCAAAGCGCCATATGCGCCGCCAGCGTTAACCTTCGGACGTCCTGGTAAACAAAAGGTAAAATTCGTTAACGACCGGCGAATTTTGCCCCGCGATGTCCGGCATTTGTGCCGCGATGTCCGGCATTTTACCGGCTTTGGGCGCCAAACCGGGCCATTCCGGCCCTCCAGCCGTTAACCAGTCCTAACTATTTCCGCACGCGCTGGCGAGCGAGCTCGACCAGGCCGCGCAGGAAGTCGACGAATTCGATGCCCTCGGCCTTCAGCGCCTTGGGGTAGAGCGAGGACTTGGTCAACCCGGGGAGCGTGTTGGTTTCGAGATAGACGAGGCCCTTGCCCGAGACGATGAAGTCCGAACGGGAATAGCCGGTGCAGGACATCGCGCGATGCGCCAGCATCGCCTGCTCCTTGAGCGCGGCGGTGATCTCGGGGGCGAAACGGCCGGGGCAGATCTCCTGGGTCGATTTCAGGAGATATTTTGCGGCGTAGTCGAAATTGCCTTCGCCCGGAATGATCTCGATCGGCGGCAGCGAGATGATCGAGCCATCGGTGCGCTCCAGCACGCCGCAGGTCGCCTCGACGCCGGCGATGTATGGCTCGATGACATACTCTTCGTGCCTGGCTGCATTGCGGACGGCAACGAGATCCTGTTTGGCGTTGACGAAGATCAGGCCGTAGCTCGAGCCGTCGCGCGCCGGCTTCGCGATCAGCCTTCCGTATTCGGCAAAGGCCTCGTCGATGTCGTCGAGCGCAACGCTCGCCGGCGGCGTCACACCGCCGAGCGCAGCAAATCGCTTGGCCGCGATCTTGTCGAAGGCAAGATGCGAGGAAGCCGAGCCCGAGCCGGTGAACGGCACGCCGCGCGCCTCGCACAGCACCTGCAATTCGCCGTTCTCGGCCCGCCCGCCATGCAGGCCGAGCACCAGCACCCGTCCTTCGGTCTTGGCCTTGTCGAGCGCCTGCTCCAGCGGAATGCCTGATGTGCCCGGCTTGAACTCGTCCTCGAACGGACGGGCATGCTCGAGCAGTTGCTTGGACTGCACCACATGCACCTTGTCCTCGACGTCCCACCACCACAGATCGGCCTCAGGCAGCGCCTGATGCAGGGCCTGGGCTGACGCGACCGACACCAGACGCTCCCGGTTGGAGCCGCCGAAAAGGATGGTGATGCGCATGGTCATGGTCCACAATCTCTCTCGTTCGTCATTCCGGGGCGATGCGCAGCATCGAACTATGGTGCGCACTTGCGCACCTGAGAATCTCGAGATTCCGGGCTGCGCTTCGCGCCCCCGGAATGACACTCACGCGGAAACCCCGATCCGCTTGATTTCCCAGTGTAGCTCGATTCCGGAATTTGCCTTCACGCGTTCACGCACGGTCTCGCCGAGCGTCTCGATGTCGTGCGCGGTGGCATCGCCGGTGTTGATCAGGAAATTGCAGTGCATCTCGGACACCTGCGCGCCGCCGACGCGCAAGCCGCGACATCCGGCGGCATCGACCAGCTTCCAGGCGGAATGGCCGGGCGGATTCTTGAAGGTCGAACCGCCGGTCTTCTCGCGGATCGGCTGCGCGGTCTCGCGATGGGTCTGTACCTCCGCCATGCGTGCGCGGATTGCTTCCGCATCCCGGATCTCGCCACGGAAGCGCGCGGAGGTGAAGATGATGGAGGGATCGACGCCGCTGTTGCGGTAGACGAACTTCATGTCGGCGTTGGAGAACACGTGCCTGGTGCCGTCGCGGCCCACGCCTCGCGCCTCGATCAGCACGTCCCTGGTCTCGCCGCCATTGGCGCCGGCATTCATGCGCAGCGCGCCGCCGATGGTGCCGGGAATGCCGAAATAGAATTCCAGCCCGCCGATGTTGGCGCTTGCCGCGACCTCCGCCACGCGCTTGTCGAGCGCCGCTGCGCCAGCGCTGACGATGTCCCCGCTCGCGGTAGCTTCGCCGAAGGCCCGCGGCGAAAGGCGGATCACGACGCCCGCAATGCCGCCATCACGCACGATCAGGTTGGAGCCGACGCCGACGACATGGACCGGAACGTCGCTGGCGAGGCGCGCGAGGAAATAAGCCAGATCGTCCTCGTCCGCCGGCGTGAACAGCACCTGCGCCGGACCGCCGACACGAAACCAGGTCAGCTCGGCCAGCGACTGGTTGGCCAGCAGCCGGCCGCGCAGCTCCGGCATCGCGGCTTTGAGTTCGGGCGTGATGTCGGGGAAGCTCATGCCGCAAGCCCCAAGCGAAGACGGAGTTTGTGGCTACCCCTCTCCCCAACCCTCCCGCGCAAGGGGGGAGGGAGCCTGACGGGCGTGCTCACCTCACCTGATATTACAGCCACAGTCTGATGCTTTGGGAGAGTGAGGGACGCACGGGCGGAAAGGTTCCCTCCCCCCTTGCGGGGGAGGAGTAGGGAGAGGGGTGGCCACACGGGCGGTGATCGACGATGAAGCGACATTCGCTCGATCACCCCAGCGCCTTCAATTCGCCCGGCAAGGCATAGGCCCATTGCGTGATGTTGCCGGCGCCCAGGCAGACGACGAGGTCGCCGGACTTGGCAAGTCCCTTGACGATGCTCGCGAGTTCCGAGGCCGCCGGCAGCGGGATCACCTCGCGATGGCCGTGGGCGCGCAGGCCGGCGACGAAATGATCGCGGTCGATGCCCTCGATCGGCGTCTCGCCTGCGGCATAGACGTCGGCGACAACAACCGCATCGGCGTCGTTGAAGCAGGCGCAGAATTCCTCGAACAGCGATTGCAGGCGAGTGTAGCGGTGCGGCTGCACCACGGCGATCACCTTGCCGGTGTAGGAATCGCGCGCCGCTTTCAGCACGGCCGCGATTTCCACGGGGTGATGGCCGTAATCGTCGATGACGGTGACGCCGTTCCATTCGCCGGTTTTGGTGAAGCGGCGCTTGACGCCGCCGAAGCCAGCGATCGCCTTGCGGATCGCTTCGTCCGACACACCGAGCGCGTGAGCGACGGCAATCGCGGCCGTCGCGTTCGAGGCGTTGTGGCGGCCCGGCATCGGCAGCGCGAGGTCGGCGATCTCATGCGTGGTGCCGGTCTTGCGGTCGCGGATCACGACCTTGAACTTCGAGCCGCCGCCGCCCGCGGTGAGATCGACCAGGCGGGCGTCAGCCTGCGGATTCTCGCCGTAAGTGATGATGCGGCGGTCCTCGATCCTGCCGACCAGGCTCTGCACCACGGGATGATCGATGCACATCACGGCGAAGCCGTAGAACGGCAGGTTTTCGACGAAATGGCGGAAGGCGTCCTGCACGGCGTCGAAGGTCTTGAAGTGATCGAGATGCTCGGGGTCGACATTGGTGACGATCGCGACATCGGTCGGCAGCTTCAGGAACGTGCCGTCGCTCTCGTCGGCCTCCACCACCATCCAGTCACCGGCACCAAGCCGCGCGTTGGAGCCGTAGGCGTTGATGATGCCGCCGTTGATCACGGTGGGGTCGAGCCCGCCGGCGTCGAGCAGCGTTGCGACCATCGTGGTCGTGGTGGTCTTGCCGTGCGTGCCGGCGATGGCGACGCAGCTCTTCAGCCGCATCAGCTCGGCCAGCATCTCGGCGCGGCGCACCACGGGAATGCGCCTTTCGCGCGCCGCCATCAGCTCCGGATTGTCGCGCTTGATCGCGGTGGAGACAACGACGACCTCGGCACCATCGATATTCCCGGCCTTGTGGCCGACCGAGACCTTCGCGCCCTTCTTGCGCAGCCGGTCGAGATTGTAGTTGTCGGAAGCGTCCGAGCCCTGCACCGCATAGCCGAGATTGACCAGCACCTCGGCGATGCCGCTCATGCCGATCCCGCCGATCCCGACGAAGTGGATGGGTCCGATCTCGCGCGGCAGTCTCATGCTCTATCCCACCGTTCCATCGTCATGGCCGGGCTTGTCCCGGACATCCACGAATCCTTACCTCTTCTTGCAAGACGTGGATGGCCGGGACAAGCCCGGCCATGACGGCAAAAGTAGGAAATTTGACGGGTTTCGCGTCAGATTCCCGCGACTTTGACCACGAGATCCGCCAACCGCTCGGCCGCGTCGAGCCGGCCGGCGCCGCGGGCGGCTTCAGCCATGCGGGCGAGGCGCGCGGGCTCGGCGGCGAAGGCGGAGATTTCGGACGCCAACCGGTCGGAGGTGAACTCGGTCTGAGGGACACGAATGGCGCCATCGACCTTGACCAGCACGCCGGCATTGGCGAACTGATCCTGATCGATCGAGCCTGGCAGCGGCACCAGGATCGAGGGCCGCCCGATCGCCGCGAGCTCGGCCACCGTGCCGGCGCCGGAGCGCGATACCACGAGATGATTGGAGGCGAGACGCGCGGGCAGATCGGTGAAGAACGGCGCGAGCTCAAACTTGATCTTGAGCTTGTCGTAGACCGCGCGCACGCGGCTCATGTCCTCTTCGCGCACCTGCTGGGTGAGGACGAGGCGGCTCCACAGCGCAGGCTCGAGCCGCTCGATCGCGCCGGGCACGATGTCGGCCATGATGCGCGCACCCTGGCTGCCGCCGACGACGAGCAGGCGCAGCCGGCCGTTCACCTCGGGCGCGGCATATGGCACGGCGGCGGCGGCGAGGACCGCGGGCCGCATCGGCGTGCCGACCGTCGTGGTCTTGCCGGATAGCGCGGGATCGCGGTCGAGCACACCGGGCAAGGACGTCGCGATGGCGCGCACGCGGCTCGCCAGGAACCGGTTGGCGCGGCCGAGCACGGCGTTGGCGTCGTGGATGATGCCGGGCACGCCGGCAAATTTCGCCGCGACCAGCGGCGGCAGCGTCGGATAGCCGCCGAAGCCGACGACGGCGACGGGCTTCAAGCGCTTGATCAAGGCGTAGGCGGACAGCGTGCCGGCCGCGAGCGTGAGCCCGGCATAGGCAAGCTGGAACGGATTGCGGCCGCGCGCGGTCTCGCTTCTGACGACGTCGATCATATCCTTGCTGAACAGCCCGCTGTAGCGCAGCGCGCGCTCGTCCGTCACGAGGCGGACGCGATAGCCGCGCCTGATCAACTCGACGCCGAGCGCCTCGGCCGGAAACAGATGGCCGCCGGTGCCGCCCGCGGCGAGAAGAATCAGGGGGGAAGAGGTGTCCATGACTACCCTTTTACAGACCCTCCGCCGTCATTGCGAGCGAAGCGAAGCAATCCAGACTACCTCCGAGGAGGCACTCTGGATTGCTCACATGGGGATTTG
>NZ_AJQE01000036.1 GCF_000261685.1 Bradyrhizobium genomosp. I (2014)
GTTCGGCAGCCACAGACTTGCTTGGCAGACCATCTGCACACCGCAGGATCGCGCGGCATCGCTCAGATAGCGATCGGGCTACACGATGACGACGAACTTGCCTCTCCAAGTACGCCCGCTCCTGCGAACTCAGCACCAACGGCGCGATCGGCCGGCCTTTCACACCTGCATTCGCCACGAGCGCTCTCCTCTCTAGAGATCCGAGCGATCAACTAATGTCACGAACTTCCGTTCCAGATGACTAGTTCGTGAAATATCTCGTCGGTGGCCATCTCAACGAGAGGCTTCACGTTCCCAAGAGCGACAAACATCCTCAGGAGAAGAAAAACTCTTTGACGGTCGTGATCGTTGGGTAGTGCCTTTATAAGGAGGTCGCGAATGGCCTCGCGTGCATTTTGCAGATGCTCACCCCCGGCGTCACTCAGGTAGGTGCGGCCGAGCGGTCTCATCGCATCGTGAATCTTGAAACGATCGACACCGAAAATCTGGATTGTACCGCTTGTTCGCAATCGCCTGAATGCCGTGGCCGCGATCTCCGGCTCGAGGTCGAAGGCGCGCTTCAATACGACACTGGCTTCGGATTGAGTCAGTGGGACGTCGCTGAGACTGAGCGCCGCGACAGCGCGGCGCTCAGGGTCGTTAAATCTGTCGAAGACATCTGACAGAATAAGTTCTTGCGCAGTCTCGACAATATGGGTGCGGTCCTCAAGCGCCGCGCAGACTCGGGTGACCACCCCCTCGTAGCTTTCAGCCGCAATTTTCAGCGCATTCTGGACGTAGAGCGGCAGCCCACCAGTGATTTTCAACAAGCGCTCATAGTCTGAGAAATCCCCACGGCATCCGAGCGACGCTCCCTCGGCCGCGGCCGTCTCATTGGACCAGCCGAGAAGCAACTCCGCCTTCACGCCAAGCGTTGCCTCGATTCGGGCGATCGTTGCGCTGGGCTGGGCGAGAAGCACAAACTGCAGCTGATCGGAGGCCCCGACCAGCGAAACCAAATCCGCGGCTGCAATGCGATGCGCGTTATCCAACACCACAGTCGCGGTGAGTTTGTCCTCGGCTAGGTGGCGACCGATCGCAAACAGGATTTCGGTGCCGCTTGCGCCCGGTAACAAGATCTCGCCTAGCTTGCCGCCACGCGATCCGAAGATGCGAGCTGCAAGTTCGCGTGCGACGGCATTGGCCAGCGCAGGGCCGGATATCTCGGCAATATCGTAATATGCCAGACGGTCAGAAGTATGCAGAGCTGTCTGAGAAACCCAGGACGTCTTTCCTGCACCGGAGAGGCCGACGACGAGCCGCACGCGTTGGCCATTTGCCAGATTTGGTTCATGTTCCTGCGGACGATATCGAAGCGGCGGAGCAGGAAAATCTTGGAGTTGGACAACAAGCTGCTCGAAGAGTGCCGGTAATTCCTCAACCGTGAACGTGTGATTGGAGCTTGGCTCAATCCCACCCGCTGCTGCCATCATCCGGCCAGCGATTTTCCAGACGAGGGTTTCTGGAGCCAATACGGAAAAAGGAAGCGTTTCGGCAGCCGCTCGGCACGCCTCGAAACCATCCGCGATGGTCCTCCACGGCAAGGGAAGGGCTTCGTCTACCGCCGGTGATTGCGGCCAATGGAGCCTGGTGTCGGACGGCCATTCTTTACCTGTGATAAGCTTGGCAAATTCCGGCCCAGGCGCACTATTCGATACTATGACGAACTGGCATGAACCGCTCCGTCGACCTTCCTCGTGCTCCTGTCTAATAGCCGCGAACCTTGAGAGTGCGCCATCAATGTCGCTTAGAATAAGGTTAGATGCCCGAGTTTTGACTTGTAGGTAGATTCGTCTGTCAGGCTGGACGAGTTCGACGTCTTCATCATTCTCGACGATGACATGGGTCACACCGGCCCGGGCAGCATCAAACAGACACGCGGCGGCATAGAGGTGCTGATAGAGGAACCCGCGATGAACGGCTTCGATCCGGGCAAGTTGACGGGGATCAAGGTTGAACGTTTCCATATCTGGCGGTCTCGTTATGGCTCAATAAAAGCGTGCGATGGCCGCTCGCGTTCGGCGATGGGTATCCGCTCTGTCGCACCTGTCGTTGAACTGCATCATGCCTTCAATTTCTCCTGGATTAGGCGCGTCGCAGCATTCGCGGGATGTGGACACGGTGAAAACCGTGGGTCTGCACTTGTCGGCGAAGTTTGGGGGTGTCATTGACGCCGAACGCAACCGCCGCCTTCAAGGGGCTGGCAAAGGTTGCGTAGAAGGTCCAGCGAGCGTCTTTCGGCAGAGGCGCGTTCTGCCGACGGTCGGTGATGACGACGTCGCGCGGGTCTTTGGTATTGCGGAAGGCATGGAAGGTGATCCAATCGGGCCGCCTGTAACGTGCCGCCTTGCTGAAGGGCACCGACTGAACCTTCACGTCGCTTTGGTCGAGAACCCAATCGCGCTGTTCCAATATCTGCCTGACCATGTGGCCGACCATCTGCTTGACGCGGTCAACCAGAACATCTTCGCGAAACTCCTCCAGAAGCTGCTCCTCGATGCCCTCGACGGCAGGCTTTCCGAGCTCCGAGGCCGTCTCCAAGCGAGCGATAGTGGCGGGCTTCGTAAGAAACGACCAAATCCGCTGACCGATGTCGGACTCCGAGAGCGAGGCGAATTTCTCCGGATTGTAACGAAGCATGATAAAGGTCTCCTTGACCGGTCATAAATGGCCGGTCATAAATGCCTAGTCAAGGGTACTGCACGTTGAATTGCCCAGTTTGCTGGTTTGCCGCCAGTGTGCCGCTCCGATTCCGGTCGGCTGCCTCACGCTGCCAGGCTCCCTCATGTAAATTTTGAGTCATCGAATACACGGGATGAGGTTGAGATGAGGAAGGTCGTGCCGAACGGGAAGGCGGTGAAAGCCCTGAGGGAGCAGCTTGAAAGGCTGTCGACCCAAAAGGAAATGGCGAGTGAAATCGGTGTCAGCATTCGCATGCTTCGTATGATCGAGAATGAGAATGCGCCAATTGCAGTGACAACGGCTGAACGGTTGGCAAAAGCGCTGCAAGTTCATCGTGAACGCATTATCCTTGGCTCCGAGCTTTCGGAAATGACGCCGACCGTAAGTGCGCCGGAAGTCCTTTCCGCGCTGATGGAAGATGAGGACCGGCTCATCCCCCGCAACGACTATGACATCGCCAGTGCGACAGCGGACGAGGGCGCGCTCTATACGGAGGCGGCCCGCTCGCACGACGTGGCCTGCATTATCGAGACAACGCTCGATGAGGAAACTGGAGCCTATGCGCAGGAGCTTTTCGATATCCTCGTTGGCTTGTCCTGGTCGCAGCGAGATATTCTCGTCGACATTCCCCCCGCGACGGAGATCGCGGTTCGCCGGCGCCTGCGACAGCTCATCGTCCTTCTCAAGGGCAACGACATCTGGATTTATCGAACCTCGGTTCTGAGGCGATTGCCGGAGCGCTACACGGTCGCACCGCCGGACGAGCCGTTCTCCTATCAAAGCCGTCAGGTCGTAGCACTAGGGCCGCCGGGTGAATATGGCGAGACCACCATGCGCGTGCCGATCGATCATGGGCAGCCGTTCATCCTTCCGGCATGGCGGAAGCTTCGCAAGAGCGACAACGAAACAGAGACAGCCTGATGATGAGACGCAATCGCTTGATCGTCGCAGAATTGCACGCGCGCACTGAAATCAAATAGAAGTGCATTGGGCGGAAGTCGGGGGAGCGTATGAAGTTTAAGCTGGAAAATACTTTCGAGGACAATCTCGCTTTGTTTAGGGCCGAGGCTGTACAGATCGATCCCGAATGCGCGAAGATCCTCTTCGACAATTTGCATCTGCTGGATTCGGGAGGTGACACCGCGCCAAGCCGGGCAACAATCGGCGAGTTTCATAAGGCGGTACTGGATGCGCTTGATGGCATGTCCATCCCTCTGGGCGAGGACAAGGCATGACGCGGTATTTCCTGGGCAGCCTGTCCATCGAGGGTTTTCGTGGGATCAATAATGACGGTGACCCGCTCGTCCTCAAGTTCAAATCTGACGCCGTCAACTCGGTGCATGCGCCGAACGGCGTCGGTAAAAGCTCCATATTCGAAGCCGTTTGCTTCGCGATCCACGGCATTGTCCCGCGCCTGAAGGCGCTCCAGGAAGCCGAGCAGGGCGACAGCTATATCGTGAATCGCTTCCATCCCGGGCAGCAAGCGACGGTTGATCTGATATTCGCCAGCGATGACGCCTCGCCAGATGTGGCGATCAAGGTGGTGCGGGCTGCCAACGGTGCGCGCCTAGTGACTTCGCCGAGCGGTCATGCCGACCCGCAGCAGTTCCTCGCGAGCCTGCAGGAGGATTTCGTCCTCGTCGACTATAATCGGTTCGCAAAGCTCATCGATATCTCCGCCTTGGAGCGGGGACGTTCTTTCGCATCGCTCGTGGGACTGAGCCGATACTCCCGGCTACGTCAGGCTCTGGACGGCGCCAAGCGAACGCAGAACGTCAACAGTGATCTGGGCCTCTCCGCGCTTGATGCCGAGGTGACCACAGGCGCGCGCGCGTTGAGTGCGATCGAGCGGCGTGTCATTGCGGCGCATGACGAGGTCGCCGGAGCGGGAAGCGCCGCCGTCGATAAACTCTCCGATCTGAAGGCGGCGGTAACCGCCGCCTTATCCGCCATCGCCTTGCTCAAGCCATTGATCGGCGAGGCCTCGGTAATGGATCTCGATTTCGAAGCGGCAGAGTTGGCGATCGAGAAACAGGAAGGCGGCGAAGCGCGAAAGACGCTGGACACGCTAACGACCTCCGCCACGTCGCTGGCGGGGCTTGAGGTCACGGTAGAGGAATTGGCCGACGTTGATCGGCTGCTCGAGTTGGCCGGAAGAAGAGACGAGGCCGTGCGCAGCGTCGGCGCGGAAGCATTGCACGCCCTTTTGCGCGATGCGCTGGCTGTGGTGTCCGGCTCCGATTGGCACGACCCGAATCAATGCCCAGTTTGCGAGGCGAAAGGTAGTGATGCTCTAAAGCCGCGGCTGGAAGGCAAGATCGCTAAATACGATGTAGCCGCTCAGCTCGGGGCCGAACTCATCAACGATGTCGCCACAGCGCCTGGGATCGCGAAGCTACGCAAGCTTGAAGAGGCGCCGGCCATGGCGATCGCGACGGGTGATCGCTTGCACGTAGCGTTCGATTTGGCCGCCAAGAAGGGGGATTTGGCGACCTCCGACCTGGAGATCATCAAGGCGCGCCTCGGGGTTCTTGAAACGCAGCGTGGCGAAACTCTTGCTCGGGTGCGAGGTGAGGCCGACGCGTTGCAGGCGCGCTTGCCTCCCTCATTGGTGCAGGTAACCCGCATCCTCAGCTTCGCAAAGCAGTTCCGCGATGCCGTGCTGGAATACGAGAGCGGCGAGCCGGTGCTCAAGGTGAAACAGGACAAGCTCAAGGTTCTGAATCGCTGGAAGACATTCATCACGCGCGCCGGCCAAAGCTTTGCTGATGCCGAAGCCGAACTGGCCAACGAGCGGATTGGCGAGATTCAGACCGCTTGTCAGGATCTGTTCGGCCGGTTCGTGCGAGGCGGTCCCGATGTGAAGCCGACCCTGAGCCGCGCGCAGAACAGCGAAAACGTTGATCTAAAGCTCGCGGACTTCTTCGGCCTACAGGACCTCAGTGCCCGGGCTCTACTCTCGGAAAGCTATCGGAACGCTGTGGCGGCTGCGATTTTCTTCGCGGCCGCGACCAAGCACAGCGGTGTTCCGCGCTTCATGGTGCTCGACGACGTGACATCGAGCTTTGACGCTGGTCACCAGTTCGCGTTGATGGACGCCGTGCGGACGTTGCTACGCTATGGCGCTGTGCCGGACGGGCTGCAGTTCATTTTCCTGAGCCATGACACCAGCCTGGAGAAGTACTTCGACAAGCTCAATGGCACTGCGGATTGGCATCACCAGAAGCTCCAAGGCATGCCTCCAAAGGGGCGGCTCATGGTATCGGCCCAGGAGGCGGATCGTCTCAAGGCGCAGGCGTTGCAGCACCTGAATGCTGGCCAGATCGATATTGGTGCGCCGATCCTGCGGCAATATCTCGAATACAAGCTGGGACAGATTATCGCCAAGTTGGAGATCCCTGTTCCACCGGACTATGCCACCCGTGGTGACAAGCGGACGCTTTCGACCTACATCGACGCAATCGGCGAGGCCGTGAAGCTTTATCATGCGGCCAATCGGTGTGTGCTGACGCCTCAGCAGATCGCCGATCTCCAAAACCATCATGTGCCATCGATCGTTGGGAATTTCGTCAGCCACTACGAGACCGGCGCGGGGACGCCTTTCAACGCCTACGCCTTGCTGGGGGTGTTGCAGAGCATTGATAGTCTCGCGGACTGCTTTACCTACGTTGATCCGAGTAACGGACAGAAGCGATACTATCGCCGGTTAGATCGCCGTTAAGCGACTCACGGAGGCTACGCGACAATCTCGCGATCAAGCAACAACAGGGCCGAAGGCCCTGGCGTTGCGCGTGCAGGGAGTTGCCGCAAGCTAGTCGAAGTGTGGGTCGGGATAGCGCTCTTCGATGACGTAGCGCATGACATTCCACCAGACGTTCTCGATCGTGTAGTCCATCGGTTTGATTTTGCGTGGGACCCACTCGCCGAGCGAGCTTGCCATGCGGACATGCCCGGGGGTCTTGATTTCCGGTTCCCTCTCGGCGGCCGTGCCCGATTTGACCGACAGCTCAATGACGTTGAGCGTATCCCGATCATATTCAATGATCGCCTGGAGGAAGCTGCCCTTATCGGTTAGCGGATGAGCGGCTGTATGGGATACAAGAGCCACTTGCAGTTTATCGCCCATTGCGATGTAAGGCTCTAGCAGTCCGTCTGTCTGGAGGCCTTGGCGCCAGCGGTCGTGGGTGTCGAGGGCGTCTGGAAAATCGCCCCAGTTGAAGTCTCCCCGGCCGCCGAAGGTGATCTTGCCGTAACCATCGACATGGTAACGCAGCGCGTCCATCAGCTCGAGCGCTCGACGCGGGTCTTTTTCTGTAAGGACCGCGTCGATGGCTCCCAACACCTCCTCCATGTCGAAAACGATCTTTCTGAGCTCCTCTTTTTGCTCAACAAACATCTTCGGGATTTCACCGACGGGGTTCGGAAGCGGAAGTGTCCAAGGAAAGTCGATGTCGTCTTCGCTGAAGCGCCGATAGGGAATGTTGAGCTTGTCCAGGAAGGCGGCCGACTGGTAGTAGGTCTGGCTCTTCAAGCTATGCTCGATCTGATCGAGTGCGAGCTTACGGGCATTAATTCTAAAAGTGCCTTGGAGCGCAGTCGTGCCGACGACGTAGCTTTCCGGTGAATGGGTGCTGCTGATGGATAGCGTGTTGACGATTTGCCGGGCCGACAGCAGGTACATCTCGCCGTCGTCCTCCCGGCCGACGTGAAGAAGCGCGAAGAAGCCTTCGAGCGGCATTCCTTTGTCGTCAACCACGTAGCTTTTGGGAATGTAGTGCGTTGTGCGGCGATCCTGAAAATATTTTGCCTGTATCACTCCGACGCGCGGCGGGACTCTATCGGTAAATCGCTGCGTGGTGGTGCGTCGCTGTATGAGAAAATCGGCCCCGTCGGTATCTACGCTCCGCTCGAGAACCCAGAACCGGTCGATGAGAAAAGAACGCGTACGCGCTTCTCCGACGGCGCCGTTCTCCATAATTTTGAGCCACGTCGGCCAGCTGTCTTCCACGAGATTGTCCTGTGCTTTCTGGGGTTTTGTCGGTGTCGGATTTGCCGCGAAAAGCACCTTACTCGTCTGTATTCAGTTTCTGGAGTTCCCCAAGGAAGATCGTGCCGATTTCGACGGCGCGTTCAGCGGTCTCCGGGTCCACATCCATGCCATGCGTAGCTTCGTTCATGGTGTGGAGGGCGTCGAGCATCTGCTCTGTGCTACTTGGCACCGATCCATTTCGATGCAGATCACGGAGCATTTTCATGATGCCGGTCGGCCGGTCGAAAGCGACGCCTCGCTTGTCCGCGAGATCGCGTACCGCGCGCTCGATTTCGATGCGTAGCTTGACCACGGACATCAGTGGAAATTCTCGCGCGAACTCCGCGGCCGTCGGGAGGGCATCCTCGAGTTGTGGCGGCAACGCAGCCGAGAGCTGATACTGGGCGACCCCCATCGGTTTGCTGGAGTCTCGCAACGCGTATTCCACGATCACCTCGTTGCGCCCTTTGCACAAGATGATGCCGATGGTCGGTTTGTCGTCGGGATGGCGCAATTGCTCGTCCACGGCCGAGAGGTAAAAGTTCATCTTTCCCGCAAATTCGGGTTTGAAGTCTTCGATCTTCAGCTCGATCACCACGAAGCAGCGAAGACGCAGATGATAGAAAAGAAGGTCCAAGTAGTAATCCTGCCCGCCGACTTCGAGGTGATATTGGCTGCCGACGAATGCGAAGCCCTTGCCGAGCTCGAGGATGAGTGAACGCAGATGCTCGACCAAACCACGCTCGAGGTCGCGCTCCAGCATGTCTGGGCCAAGCGAGAGGAAGTCGAACGTGTAGGGGTCTTTGAGGATTTGTTGGGCAAGCTCGGACTGCTCTGCGGGCAGGGTTCGCGAGAAATTGGTGAGGGCGCTTCCTTGCCGGGCAAAAAGCTTGCTTTCGATCTGATGGACAAGAACGTTACGACTCCAGCCGTGTTCAATTGCCTGCCGCGCGTACCAGGTGCGCTCTTCCTGCGTTTTGACGGCGTCGAGCAAACGGACGTTATGCCCCCATGGCAATAGTGCAACAACCTGTTGCACAAATTCGCCGTTGGGCCAGGCCTCGGCGAACGAGCGCATGTATTTCAGATTCCGGGGCGATAAACCGGTCATTTCCGGGAAAGCCAGGCGAAGATCGCCAGCCAGACGGTCGACCACCCGGGCACCCCAACCTTCGCGCTCCTGCCGTTCCAGGATGTCGCGCCCGATCGTCCAGTAGAGCGTCACTAGCTCGCGGTTGATCGACAAGCTGGCTCGGTGGCGTGCCGCCGCGATCTTCTGCTTCAGATCCCCGACGAACGCCGTGTAGCTTTGCGCGTCCACTTCGCCAGCGGAACCGAGCGCATCGCTGCGGCGAGGGGGCTTTCGCGGCCGCGAGCTCATGCGGCCTCTTTCAGTCGCTTCTTCGCCAGCATGGCGCGCACGAATTTGTCCCATTTCGCCATGCCAGCGCGTTTCTCGATCATATAGTGCCAGCGGTCGTAGTGCTTGGAGCTGACATCCTGTAGCGCGTGGTTCTGGAGGCGATCGCGGATTTCCTTCGACACGCCTGCCTTGCCGGCGAGCGTCTTGAACGTGCGCCGGAGATCGCGGTTTGTCGCATATGGAATCACGCCGCGATCTCGCTGCCGCCAAACAAAGCTATAAAGAGTGCCGTGGCTGACAGGCTTCGAGGGGTCCTTGGCGGAGGGGAAGAACCAGCCATACTCGTTCGGCTTGATCTTTTCGATCAGCTCGGCGGCAAGCAATGGCACTGGGACAGCGTGCGGCTGGAGGTTCTTGGTCTTCGACCAGTCGATGATTCGCTCACTGGCGTCCCATTGATTGACATGAAACCGCGCGATCTCCTCGACGCGCTGCCCTGTCAGCATGATGAGTTGCACCGCGCGGGGATAGGAGGGGTGGACCGGCGTGTCGGGGCTCTCCAGCCAGCGATAGAGTTGCACAAACTCGTCTTCGTCAAGCCAGCGCGTGCCCTGGATCTTAGGCTCGGTAGGAATGCCGGTTGCCGGATTGAAAGGGAGTCGAAAGCGTCTGGAAGACTGCTGCCGATAGTCGTTGTCAGACTTCATGCCCCAGCTAAAGGCGGCATGGAGATAGGAGCGCACATGGTCGGCCATTGATTTGGCACCGCGCTCGTAGATCGGGCGGATCAGCTCGATGATTTCCTCGGCCTCGATCTCGCGAGCGAGGCGGTTGCGTCCGAGCGTGTCGGCGATCTTGTTAAGGCCTTTTTCCGTTTCCTTCCAGGACGGCTTGCTCGCATCCTTGAGCGCGGCGACATAGCCTTCGAACAGATCAGCGACGGTGCCGGGGCGCGTGTCGGTAGCGATCTTGATGCTGCGACCCTTCTGGATGACGTCGGCGAAGTCGCGTTTGAATATTTCGCGTGCCTGGGCGAGCGATATGGAGGGATAAGCCCCGAGCTTCTTCTTGGTCCGCTTCCCATCGCGCCATTGCTGCGCCATCCAGTCGGCGGTGACGCGCTTCGGCATGGGCTTGAGGACAAGCACGAGGCGGCCGGTGCCGCGCCCTTCACCGTCGGCGAGATTTTCCTGTTTCTGACTTAGCTCCACCCGCTTCAACGCATGTCGGATCGCGGTGTCGGTCAGGCTTGGCATGGCGTTTCCTCCTGTGCCGCAACTGGGATCGGTCGAGGAGAAACGGGGATCGTTTGCTGGGATCGGAAAGCCGCTTTCAACCCCTCTTACCGCTCCCAATTTGCCATAGCCGCCCCCTGTGTGCAATGAAGAAAAAATCGGATATATCGTTGATGATTCATCGGTATTGAACGTGATCCAACGTGATCATAGGGTGGGTAGTGGGTTGGTTGTGCACCAGGATGAGCGCGGTCGCGGAGAGTTCGAGCGCGCGCTTGATCACCTCGCGCGGGTAGACCGGGGTGTGGTCAACCGTGCCGGTCTGCTGCACCTCGTCGGCGATCAGCTGGTTGCGCTTGTCGAGAAAGAGCAGGCGGAATTGCTCCTTGTCGGCAAACGCCATGCTGGCGCGGCAATAGTCGATCACCTCGTTCCAGGACGACAGCGCGTTGCGGCTGTTGACCCCGCCCTTGGCGACGCGATGCGCCGCCGCGGCGATCAGCTTGAGCTGGTTGATCGCGGCTTCCCCAACGCCTTCGACCTCGCGCAGCCGCGCCACCGGCGCATGGACGACCTCGGC
This sequence comes from Bradyrhizobium genomosp. I (2014), assembly GCF_000261685.1. Taxonomy (GTDB): domain Bacteria; phylum Pseudomonadota; class Alphaproteobacteria; order Rhizobiales; family Xanthobacteraceae; genus Bradyrhizobium. Next base: position 10,929 of record NZ_AJQE01000036.1, read on the forward strand.
GAACGAGCCGAACGTCTTGATCAGCGTCTTCGCCAGCGGCTTGGTGTCGCGCCGAGGCAGCGCCGGAAACAGCGCCATCTCGAGCAGTTCGTAGTCGCTGAGCGCATCCGCGCCGGCACTGTAGAAACGCTCGCGCAGCCGCTCGCGATGGCCGTGATAGTGCGGCGCGTCCTCGGGCTTGCTCTTGTCGTGGTCGGACTTGGCGGGCATCGGCCGCCAGCATCGCCGGGGACCTCCGCTTTTGCAACCGTCAATTGCGAGCGTCCCGCGCAGCCGCGCTTCCGGCACGAGCGGGATGATGATCAGCCGACCGGTTTCCCGGCCCTTCGCGCCAGCGGGCGATCATGGACCCTGGGGGCGCCAGAAACTATCGTTGGGTACGACGCCTGCGGGATCGGCAGCAAGGTCCGGCTTGATACGATCGAGGAAGTACATCGGGGTAGGCCCCTTGCCCTTGACCTCGATGCTGCCGCGCGGCTCACAGGCGAAGCGCGCATTGACCAGGTTCCAGGTCGCCTCGGCAATGTTGATCCGTCCGGGATCGGCGGCCGCCTGCAGTCGCGCGGCGACGTTGACGGCGTTGCCCCAGATGTCGTAGCTGAACTTGCGTGCTCCGACAACGCCAGCGATGACTGGGCCGGTGTTGATGCCGATCCGCGCCATCCAGAGCGGCAGGCTCCG
>NZ_AJQE01000037.1 GCF_000261685.1 Bradyrhizobium genomosp. I (2014)
GGTTTGCCTTGACAAGCAGGTCCTGAATCTCGAGCGCCGCCAGCGCGGCATCGACAGCGTGCGTGCGGTTGATCTCGGGCAGGCCGCCAGCGCAGAGATAGGCATCGCCGATGGTCTTTATCTTCTCGAGCCGATGGCGCGCGATGATCTCGTCGAAACTGCTGTAGTACTCGTCGAGCTGGTGCACGACCTGCGCCGGCTCGATCGCTTCGACATGCCGGGTGAAATCGACGAAATCGACGAAGAGGATGCTGACTGATTGATAGAAGCGCGGCCGCACCTTCTCGTTGGCCCTGAGCTCCTCGGCGACCGCCGGGGGGAGGATGTTGAGCAGGAGCGCGTCTGATTTGCTCCGCTCAGCCTCCGCCATTGCGCGCGCCTTGTCGAGCTCGGCCAGCATCTCGTCGCGCTCGCGGAGTCTACGTCTGAGCTCGAGCTGAGCCACGGCCTGACGCGAGATCCGCCGCACTGCTTCTTGCTGCTCGAAGCTGAGCTCGCGCGGCTCGAAATCGATGACGCAGAGCGTTCCTAGCGCGTATCCCTCCTCGCTGATCAGCGGCATGCCGCAATAGAAGCGCAGCCCGAACTCGCCGGCGACCAGCGGCGAATCGCTGAACCTCGGATCCTTCGTGAGATCAGGCACATAGATGAGATCGTCATGGCAGATCGTCGCCTGGCAGATCGAGATCTCCTTGGGCACGTGCGTAAGGTCAGGCGGCAGGCCGCACTTGGCCTTGAGCCACTGTCGCTTGTCGTCGAGGAAGGTCAGCAGCCCGGCGCTGCAGCCGCAGATCTGCGCCGCGAGGTCCGCCAGTTCGTCATAGGCGATCTCCGGCGGCGTATCGAGAATGCGATAGGTTTCGAGAGCGTGCTGCCGCCCCAGCTCGTTGTCCGGCAGGTAGGTCTTCATGTCGTCCGCCACCGCTCGACAGAACCCGCCATGACCATATCTCCATGCCCAGTCAAGACGCCTGCATTAGAACATCGGCGGCGCATCATGGAAAGGTGCGACACGGCTGCGCAGTCAGCGAGACTGACGTGATTGCGGCCATGCTTTTCCCATCATATGCGTGCTTTCACCCGAACGTGCTTGCTGCCGGTTGCGTGCGTCTCAGCACTGTCGTGCGGGGCCCCTGGCGAAGGCAAGATCGGTGATCAACTGAAACGCGGCTCTAGGTCGGCCGGTGCGTCCTTGGCGCGCTGATTGGCAAAAGCAGACTCGCCACTCGCTATAAGGGGCCGCCGCTGGCAATTGCCGTTGCGGGCGGCAAATCACCCGATCTGCTTCTCGCCGTGCCGCTCCGACAGCGTGAAGATCTCGACGCCGGTCGCGGTGACGCCGACGGAGTGCTCGAATTGCGCCGACAGCGAGCGGTCGCGGGTCACGGCGGTCCAGCCGTCGGAGAGGATCTTCACATGCGGCTTGCCGAGATTGATCATCGGCTCGATGGTGAAGAACATGCCGGGCTTGAGTTGCACGCCCTCGCCGGGACGGCCGATATGGATGATGTTCGGCTCGTCGTGGAACATGCGCCCGAGGCCATGGCCGCAGAAATCGCGCACCACGCTCATGCCCTGCGGCTCGACGAAGCTCTGGATGGCGTGGCCGATGTCGCCGGTGGTGGCGCCGGGTTTCACGGCGGCGATGCCGCGCATCATCGCTTCATAGGTGACCTCGATCAGCCGCTCGGCCTTGCGGGCGATCGGACCGACCGCATACATCCGGCTGGAATCGCCGTACCAGCCGTCGACGATGAAGGTGACGTCGATGTTGACGATGTCCCCTTCCTTCAGCGGACGGTCGCCGGGCATGCCGTGGCAGACGACGTGATTGAGCGAGGTGCAGGTCGAATAGCGGTAGCCGCGATACATCAGCGTCGCCGGATAGGCGCCATGGCTGAAAGCGAAGTCGCGGACGAATTCGTCGACCTTCGAGGTCGGCACGCCCGGCCCGACGATATCGGTGAGCTCGTCGAGGCATTTCGCCACCAGAGCGCCCGCCTTGCGCATGCCGGCAAAGGCGCTCGGCCCATGCAGCTTGATCTGTCCGGTCTTGCGCAGGGAGGTATCGGAGGCTTCGACGTAGCTCATGCGTGTCAGGTCTTTCGGGGCCGATCTCAATACCGGCGGAAGGGCTTGATTTCAGGCCCTAATTTAATGATTGCCGGCCTTCATGCAAGCCGAGCGTGCGACCTTGGGTGGGAAAGCGGGCCTAATTCGGGACTTCTACGGTGGTTTCCACCGGCAGGGCGCCCCCGCGGATGCGGATTTCGCGGACGGGATAGGGAACCCGGATGCCCTCGCGCTTGAAGGCGTCCCACAGCGCCAGCATCACGTCGCTTTTGACCTTGTCCATGCCGTCGGGGTCGGCGATCCAGAAGGTCAGCGAGAACTTCATCCCGGCTTCCGCGAACTCGGTCAGGATGCAGGTCGGCGGCTTGCCCTTCTGCGCGCGCGGATGGGCGGCGGCGGTCTCGGCGGCGAGCGTGCAGACCAGGCGAGGGTCGGCGTCGTAATGGGTGCCGAAGGCGATCTTCACCAGCGTGTTCTTGTCGGTATAGGTCCAGTTGACGACCTTCTGCGTCACCAGGTCCTCGTTCGGCACCAGGAATTCGCGGCCGTCGCCGGCGGCGACGGAAATATACCGCGTCTTCATCGCGCTGATCCGCCCGGTATTGTCGCCGATGGTGACGAGGTCGCCGGGCTTCACCGACTTGTCGGCGAGCAGGATGATGCCCGAGATGAAATTGGCCACGATCTTCTGCAGGCCGATACCGATGCCGACGCCGACCGCGCCGGAGAACACCGCGAGCGCCGACAGGTCGATCCCGACGGCGCCGAGCGCAATGACGATTGCGATGGCGAGAAGTCCGATGCGGATGATCTTGACCAGCAGCACCTGCACCGACGGCGTCAGGTCCGTGGTTGCATTGATCCGGCTCTCGGCGAAATTGCTCGCGATGTTGGTGAGCCAGAGTGCGAGCAGCAGCAGTGCGCCGGCCTTGAGCGCCAGAAGCGGGGTCAGGCGCAGGCCGCCGAGCACGATCGCGTAGGAATCGAGCAGCTCGACCGTCGTGTCGAGCTGGCCGAGGATCGAGAGGGCGGCGAGAAACCAGGCCGTGATCGACACCAGCCTGACGATGAAGGCGTTGCGCAGCACCGAGGTCACGAGCCGGATGACGAGCCAGGCGAAGCCCAGCTTGGCTGCGACCATCAGGAGATAGCTGCGGCTCGGCCAGGTCGCGTGGTACATCACCACGCGCGAGATGATCACGAGCAGCGTGAACACCGCCGTCGAGGCGCTGGAGACCATCACCCGGACGAAATGCCGGAACGGCAGCGGCCAGCGCATCGCCAGCGAGGTCATGTCGACGCGGCTGCGCATCGCGGCCTCCGCGGCATAGGCGATGCCGGCCGCAGCCAGGATGAGACCGAATTGCAGGTAGAACCAGGGTGAGGAGACCTCCGCCCCGACGCTGCGCGCGGTGGTCTGCACGAACTCCATGAAGTCCTTGAGGTCCATGTCCATCGGTCTCGTCGGCAAGCGGGGAGGGAATTGATTCGAGGGAGCCGCAGATTCCCACAAAGGGCGCGACCGGACCATCGATACACCGCGAAGTGAAGTACGTTAAGGCCGTAAAATACGGGCAGATTGCCGCGAGATGCGAAAATGGGTTGGCGCGCGAGTCTGCCGACGATAAGGATGCCATTCCAGCTGTTTTGACCCGGAAGGTGGATGGCTTCCCTCGACTCCGTCAGCCTCGCCATATTGCTCGGCGCCGTCCTCGTCATGGCCGGTATCCTGTCGAGCCTGCTCGCGCTGCGCTTCGGCGCGCCGTTGCTGCTCGTCTTCCTTGCGATCGGCATGCTCGCCGGCGATTCCGGCCCGGGGCAGCTCCAGTTCGACGACGTCCGCACCACTTATCTGGTCGGCTCGGTGGCGCTCGCCTTGATCCTGTTCGACGGCGGCCTGCGGACGCGCTTTGCCAGCATCCGCACCGTGCTCGCGCCCTCCGTGGTGCTCGCGACCGTCGGCGTGCTGCTGACCGCGCTGATCACGGCGCCGTTCGCCAAATACGCGCTCGACCTCAACTGGGCGGAGTCGCTGCTGGTCGGTGCCGTGGTGGCCTCGACCGATGCGGCCGCCGTGTTTCTGCTGGTGCACACCCAGGGCCTGCGGCTGCGCCCGCGCGTCGGCGCGACGCTGGAGGCGGAATCCGGCACCAACGACCCGTTCGCGATCTTCCTCACGCTCATGCTCGTCGAGTACATCTCGGTCGGCTCGAGCTCGCCCGGCCATGTGCTGATGGAGTTCGTCATGGAGGCGGCGCTGGGCGCCATCGTCGGTGTCATCGGCGGGCGCCTCGTCGTGATCGCCCTCAATCAGGTGGCGCTGCCGCAGGGCCTGCATGCCCCGTTCGTGACCACAGGTGCGCTCGTGATCTTCGGCGGCTCGCAGATCATGCACGCCTCCGGCTTCCTCGCGGTCTATCTCGCCGGCATCATCATCGGCAACCGGCCGACCCGCGCGCATAATTCGGTGGTGACGTTCCTCGATGCCGCGACCTGGCTGGCGCAGATCGTGATGTTCGTGCTGCTCGGCCTTTTGGTCTCGCCGAGCCGGCTCGGCGCCAGCGTGCTGCCGGCGGTCGCCGTCGCGCTCGTGCTGATGCTGGTGGCGCGGCCGCTCGCGGTGTTCCTGTGCCTTTCGCCGTTCCGTTTCAACTGGCGCGAGAAGATCTTCATCGCCTGGACCGGCCTGCGCGGTGCGGTCGCGATCTTCCTGGCCTCGATCCCGATGCTGGTCGGGCTGTCGAAGGCCTACCTCTATTTCGACGTTGCCTTCGTCGTCGTCATCATCTCGCTGCTGCTGCAGGGCTGGACCCTGGCGCCGGCCGCGCGCAAGCTGCATGTGGCATTGCCGCGCGCCGAGCGCGGCCCGCGGCGCGTCGAGCTCGATCTGCCCGGTCAGCTCGAGCAGCAGCTCGTCGGCTACCCGGTGCGGCCCAAGAGCCTGTATTTCCGCCGCGGCCTGATCCCGTCCTGGTCCAAGCCGACGCTGGTGATCCGCAACGAGAACATCCTGACGCCGACGGAAGCCGACCCGATCGCGCCCGGCGACTACATCTACCTGCTGGCTCCGCCGGAAAAAGCCGAGTCGCTCGACCGCTTCTTCGTCGACATGCAGCCGAGCACGGCGCCCGATCCGCATCTGCTCGGCGACTTCATGGTCTCCGGCGAGCACACGCTCGCCGAGCTCGCCGAGATCTACGGCGTGAAGGTGAGCGACGACGAGGGCAAGCTCACGCTCGCCGACTATTTCGACGTCCATCTCGACCGCGCGCCGAAAGACGGCGCCGAGCTCGCGCTCGACGAGATCGTCCTGGTCGCGCGCTCGATCTCCGGTGGCCGCGTCAACGTCGTCGGCCTGCGTCTGCCGGAAGAAGACGAGACGCCAGCGCCGCTGACGCGCGCGCAGGAGCTGCGCAAGAAGCTCGCGGAGCTGTGGACCTCGGTGGCGGGGGTCTAAAGCGCGATGCGATGAATCGTCATCGCGCTGTAGGTTGCTGTTTGAACATGATCTTTTCGGAAAACAGCTACGCACTTTTCCGGATCATGCTTTAGGTTCTCTTCGCCATACCGGGGCGGGATAGCTCGAACCCGCAATGACGAGGATGGGGAACCGCCACCAAATCGCCGCAACCGCCGAAGATTTGCGCCGCTTCGTGAGCGCGAAACCCGGAACGCTCGGCGGCGCCGCTCGTTTTAAGCCGCGTAACAGCTTGGAATGACAGGAGTATACCAATGCGAAAGTTCATCCTTCCGATCGCGATGGCCCTTACGCTCGGCGCAGCGGCGCCCGCGATGGCCTATGACACCGGCGATCAGATCTCGATGCAGGTCGCGCTCGATGTGGCGAGCGATCTCGGCGTTGTGACGGTCTCGCACACGAACTTCCTTGGCGATGAATGGGAGATCGAGGGTCGCGACCGCGTGGGCCGGTGGATGGAGGTGGACGTCGATGCCCGTACGGGCGAGGTCCGCAATGTCGACCGCGGCTGGTAGCTGAAAGGAACACGGTGGCCCGGATGGAGCGCAGCGGCGAAATCCGGGCTGCCGCCGCCTCACGTCAGCACCTTGACCCCGCCGAAGGACGTCACGCGGCCCTGCTTCAGCATCACGATCTGCGTCGCGAGCTGGCGCAGCTCGGCGGCGTCGTGGCTGACATAGACCATCGGCACGTTGGCTTCATCCCGCAGCCGCACCAGATAGGGCAGGATCTCGAGCTTGCGGCCCTCGTCGAGCGCGCCGAGCGGCTCGTCGAGCAGCAGCAGGCGCGGCTTCGACAACAGCGCGCGTCCGAGCGCGACGCGCTGGCGCTCGCCGCCCGAGAGCTTCCCGGGGCGGCGATCGAGCAGCGCGCCGATGTCGAGCAGGTCGATGATGCGCTTGTGCTGAGAGGGATCGGGCGGCAGGCGGTTCATCCGCCGTCCATAGTCGAGATTCTGCGCGACGTTGAGATGCGGAAACAGCCGCGCGTCCTGGAACACATAGCCGATGCGGCGGCGCCAGGCCGGGACATGGATGCCGGCCGCGGTGTCGTCGACGGTTTCGCCGTCGATCACGATGGTGCCGCGGTCGGGCCGCAACAGCCCTGCGATCATGTTGACCAGTGACGTCTTGCCGGCGCCCGAGGCGCCGAACAGGCCGATGGCACGGCCTTCGCTGGCGAAGGATGCATGCAGCGAGAATTCGCCAAGCTGCTTTTCGATGTCGACGCGCAGCATGGTCAGTTTCCGTGCAGGCGCGCGGTGGCGCGGCGGGCGAACCACTCGGCGGCGATCAACGCGCCCAGCGCCAGCACGATCGAGACGATCACCAGCCGTCCCGCAGCGGCATCGCCGTCCGGCGTCTGGATCAGCGAATAGATCGCCGAGGAAATCGTCTGGGTCTCGCCGGGAATGTTGGAGACGAAAGTGATCGTCGCGCCGAACTCGCCGATCGCCTTGGCGAAGCCGAGCACCATGCCGGCGAGCACGCCGGGCAGCGCGAGCGGCAGCGTCACCGTGAAGAACACTTTCCAGGGGGCCGCGCCAAGCGTCTCGGCGGCTTGCTCGAGCCGGCGATCGATCGCCTCGATCGACAGCCGCATCGGGCGTACCAGCAGCGGAAACGACATCACGCCGCAGGCCAGCGCCGCGCCGGTCCAGCGGAATGAAAAGACGATGCCGAGATGGTCGGCAAGGAAGCCGCCGACGAGGCCGCGGCGGCCGAACGTCAGCAGGAGCAGATAGCCGGTGACGACAGGCGGCAGCACCAGAGGCAGGTGCACGACGGCGTCGAGCAGCGACTTGCCCCAGAAATCGCGCCGCGCGAGCAGCCACGCCAGCGCGATGCCGAATGGCGTCGCCACCAGCGTTGCGATGATGGCGACCCTGAGCGAGAGCAGGATCGCCGTCCATTCGGCGGGCGAGATCTCGAACATCAATTGCCGAATATCAGATCGTCGGGCTGACCAGGAACTTGAAGCCGTATTTTTCCAAGATGGTCTTGGCGGCCGAGGAGCGCAGGAAGGCGAGATAGTCGTTGGTCCCGGCCTTCGCATGCGTGGTCGCGGCGACCGGATAGATGATCGCGGGATGCGACCCCGCCGGGAAAGTGCCGACGACCTTGACGCCGGGCTCGACCTTGGCGTCGGTGGAATAGACGATGCCGAGCGCGGCCTCGCCGCGCGCCACCAGCGTCAGCGCCGCGCGCACGCTCTCGGCCATGGCGAATTTCGGCTCGGCCGCTTGCCAGGCCCCGAGCTTCTCCAGCGCCGCCTTGGCATATTTGCCAACGGGCACCGACTTGACGTCGCCGGTCGCGATCCTGCCGTCGCCGGCGAGTTTTGCGAGGTCGAAGCCTTGCGTGATGGCGACGTTGTCGATCTTGGAATCCTTCGGCGCGATCAGCACGATGCTGTTGCCGAGCAGGTTGACTCTGGAAGGCTCATCGATGGTCTTCCTGGAGATCGCGTAGTCCATCCAGTCGGTATCGGCCGAGACGAACACGTCGGCCGGCGCGCCCTGCTCGATCTGCCTGGCGAGCACCGAGCTTGCCGCATAGCTGACGCTGAACTTGACGCCGGTCCTGGCGGTGTAGGCGGCGTCGACCTCGTCGAGCGCGTTCTTCATCGACGCGGCGGCGAACACGGTGATGGTCTTGTCCTCGGCGGCTGCCGGCGAAAGGCTTGCGCCGGCGAGGATCACGAAGGCGGTGAAAAGTCCTGCAATGCGTAACATGGGAGCGCTCCGTGCGAGTTCGCGCGCGCAAGATGCACGCGCTGGACTGGCGTTGGTGGATAGGTCGCGACGGGTGGAAGCGCTGCTCCACGGAGCCCCGGCTGCGGCTTACGGCCGGCAGGGATATCGCAATTGCGAAGATAGCAGGGGCCGCGGCCTCAGGTCAAAGGGTGGCCGCTTGTTTGGCAAACCGCGTCATTGGACGGGGAGGACTGCGATCGCGACCGTATTCTCCCTGGCGCCGCTGATTTGGAGCACGAAAGGCTGCGCCGACAGCTCGTATTTCACGGTCTTGCGGATGCCGCTGCAATCGGTCGCACCGCTGAAGGCCGCGGGCTTGAGGACATGCCCATCCTGGACCACGTCGACCCAGGCGCCGATGGACAGGCTGATCGTGTAGAGCCCGGCCTTGGCGGACTTGACGCTGGTGAAGCCGGCAAAGGTGCCGTCCTTCGGCGCGCGCTCCGGCGGCGAGGGCAGCTTTGCCTCGCTTGGGACGACCAGCGCGAGGGTGATGGCCGAGGCCGGCAAGGCCGCCTGGTCGCTGCCCGATGCGAGCTTGGCAAGGTCGGGCGCGGTGAGCGCGGCGCGCTCGCGATCGATCGGCCATCTGAACTTGTCGCAGCCGCTGGGCTCTTCGGCCGCGAGGGCGGAGTTTGCGCTGAACGCGAGCGCAGCGAGCAAGGTGAGGGCGCGCATGCGAACTCCCATCATTGGCCACGCGAACGGCGCGAGGCTTGCGGTCAGGTTCGTTGGTGAACGGGATGCGCATCCCGGGATGCCGCAGGCTTACGGCGCGGCGGCGAAGGGGATCCTAGCGTATCATTACGACGCGAACCAACCAACTCGTCGTCATCCCGGACAAGCCGCAGCGAAGCTGCGCGCAGATCCGGGATCCACAGGGCGATGTTTGGCGAAGACCCGGAGCGGGAGCTTTGTCCCTCGCTCCTGCCTGTGGTTATGGGTGCCCGCGTTCGCGGGGACGACACCGAGCGGGGCGGTGACAGCGCGCCCTACGGCTTCGCATCACCCGCGTGCAGCACCGCCTTGCAGGCCGCCGGCATCTGCGCCAGCGTCATCGGCGGCTTCGGCTTTGGCGGCTCCGGCGGCGGCTTGGGATGCAGCACCGCGTCGGAGAACCAATAGGCGAGATCGGCGGGTTTGCAGCCTTCGTCCTCGGCCTGTGACGGCTGGCCCTGGCACTCGCGGGCGCCCGCCGGGCAACGCATGCGGATGTGGAAGTGGTAGTCGTGGCCCCACCACGGCCGGATCTTCGACAGCCATGCGCGATCGCCCTTGGCCTCGCGGCACAGCGCCTTCTTGATCGCGGCGTTGACGAAGATGCGCTGCACCGCCGGCTCGCGCGCCGCATCGCGCAGCACCAGCACATGGCCGGGTGTGAACACCCGGGGGTCGACGTCGAGCCGGTCCTGGCGCACCATCATCACCGCCGACATGTCCTCGCGCTCCTCGCGCGAGAGCCGGCGGTCCGGCATCGGCGTCAGCCAGATGTCGGCGTCGAGACCGATCTGGTGGCTGGCATGGCCTGACAGCGCCGGCCCGCCGCGCGGCTGGGCGATGTCGCCGACCAGGATGCCGGGCCACCCCGCGTCCCTGTGCGCCCTCGCCGCGAGCCGCTTGATCAGTGCGATCATGTCGGGGTGGCCGTAGCTGCGATTGCGCGACAGCCGCATCACCTGCCAATGGTCGCCGTTGACCGGAATCTGCTCAGCGCCGCCGATGCAGCCCTTGGTGTAGGAACCGATGACATGGGCCGGCCCCTTCGACGGCAGCAGCTTTCGCGCGAACAGTTCCTTGGCGGCGAGATTGGGGTCGTTCGGATTGGCGAGCGGCGGCAGCGGCTTCGGGTTGATGCTGCCTTTGTCCTGGGCCAGCGCGCCGCCGGCAGCCAGAAGAGCGAGCGAGAGCAGGAGGAGGGTGATGCGGCGGCGACTCATGCTGACGTCCTTATAGCCCAATGCTGCATCGGGGTTAACAAGGAGGCCGTGAGCCAGCCGCAGGCTCGCCGCACATGTGTGCACCCCAAATCGCCTCTGAAACGGCCGTTTCTTAACGGTGCAATAACCCTATCCTGCATTGACCAAAATTCGTGCGCGGAGGGAGGAAAACCTGCGGCTCGCATGCAATCGCGTGCGATTTCGGAACCGATTCAAGTGCGCGCGCAATTTTGCGCCAGATCGCTCATTGATTGCGGCGCCGCGCTCAGCCTGACCGCGATTGTCGCCGTTGGCCGCGCCGCGCAAAGAGGCAGCAAGCCCCGCCTCGCGCGGACCGCGCCCGGGCAAGATTACTTTTTTTTCAGACACTTGCCTCAAGACTTGCGGCCGCCGGGGGCGCGACTGGGAAGTGAAGTTGAGTTTGGGGTCTCGAAAAACGAAAAAGCGAAAGCAGAACGTGCTTGCCCGCGCCGGCAGGATGGCGCGCAAGCCGCGTTTCGCGTGCGCGCCGCGAGACCCTGTCGAGCGCGACGAGGTCCTGCGCAGCCGTGCCGAGGCGGAAGCCGCGATCGCGGAAGCGCGAAAATCCCATGAACGCCTGCGCCAGGCCATCGATATCCTGCCGCAAGGCATCGTGTTCCTCGATGCCGAAGGCCGTTACGTCCTCTGGAACAGGAAATACGCCGAGATCTACAGCAAGACCGCCGATCTGTTCGAGGAAGGCGCGCGCCTCGAAGACACGCTGCGCATCGGCGTCGCCCGCGGCGACTATCCCGAGGCCATCGGTCATGAGGACGAGTGGATCGCCGAACGTCTGCAAAAGCTCTATCAGCCCGGTGCGCGCCACGAGCAGAAGCTGTCGGACGGTCGCGTCATCCTGATCGACGAGCGCCTGACCGACGACGGCGGCGTCGTCGGCCTGCGCGTCGACATCACCGAATTGAAGCAGCGCGAGGCCTCGTTCCGCCTGCTGTTCGACGGCAATCCCGTGCCCATGATCGTCTGCGCGCTCGACGATGAGCGCATTCTCGGCGTCAACGATGCCGCGGTCGCCCATTACGGCTACAGCCGGGCCGAGTTCGAAAAGCTGAAGATCCGCGCCCTGCAGGCCTTCGACAGCGAGCCGCCCTGGACCGCCGATGCGACCGGCGAGGAACAGGCCGGCCGCACCTGGAAGCATGTCAAGGCGGACGGGACGCTGATCGACCTTGCGATCTACTCCCGCGAGCTGACCTATGCCGAGCGGCCGGCGGCGCTGCTCGCGCTGATGGACATCACCGAGCGCAAGCGCGCCGAGGCGCGGCTCGCCTTCATGGCCCAGCATGACGGGCTGACCGGCCTGCCGAACCGCACGCTGCTGCGCCAGCAGATCGACGAGATGCTCGTGCACACGCGTCGCAGCGCCGAGAAGGTCGCGGTGCTGATGCTGGGGCTCGACAATTTCAAGGCGGTCAACGACACGCTGGGACATGCGGTCGGCGACAAGCTCCTGCGCGGCGTCGCCAAGCGGTTGCGTTCGACCCTGCGCGAAGAGGACGCGCTGGCGCGGCTGAATTCCGACGAGTTCGCGATCGTGCAGAGCGGCCTGACGCGTCCCGAGGACGCGGTGATGCTCGCCAAGCGCCTGCTGGAGGCCATCGCCGATCCCTATCTGCTCGACGGCCATTCCGTGGTGATCGGCGCCTCGATCGGCATTGCGATGGCGCCCGGCGACGGTGATGATTCCGAGAAGCTGCTCAAGAGCGCCGACATGGCGCTGTCGCGCGCCAAGCTGGACGCGCGCGGCACCTTCGCCTTCTTCGAGGCCGCGCTGGATGCGAAAGCGCAGAGTCGCCGCAAGATCGAGGTCGAGCTGCGCGACGCCATCCAGAACGACGTGCTCCGTCCCTATTACCAGCCGCTGATCGATCTCCAGAGCGGCCGCATCACCGGCTTCGAGGCGCTGGTGCGCTGGCCGCATGCCGAGCGCGGCATGGTCTCGCCGGCCGAATTCATTCCCATCGCCGAGGACACTGGCCTGATCAATCCTCTCGGCGGGCAGATGCTGCGCCGGGCGTGCCTGGATGCCGCCGCCTGGCCCGATGACGTCCACGTCGCGGTCAACCTGTCGCCGCTGCAGTTCCGCAGCGGCAATCTGCTCTCGGTGGTGACGGACGCGCTGAAACATTCCGGCCTGCCGCCGCGCCGGCTCGAGCTCGAGATCACCGAGACGCTGCTGCTGGAGAAGAGCGCGCAGGTGCTGGCGACGCTGCACGCCCTGCGCGCGCTCGGGGTGCGCATCTCCATGGACGATTTCGGCACCGGCTATTCCAGCCTCAGCTATCTCAGAAGCTTCCCCTTCGACAAGATCAAGATCGACCAGTCCTTCGTGCGCGATTTAGGGGCCAATCGCGAGGCGCAGGCGATCATCCGTTCCATCGTCAGCCTCGGCAAGGGCCTGGGCGTCACCATCACCGCCGAAGGCGTCGAAACCGAAGCCGAACTCAGCTGCCTCCGCGCCGAAGGCTGTCACGAAGGCCAGGGCTTTCTGTTCAGCAAGGCCCGGCCGAATGCGGAGATCGTCAGCCTCTTGCAGGCGCAGCGCGGCATCGATGGCGACGAGGACGCGGCGTTGGTGGCGTGAGCGGCTACTGACCTGAGGGACGCACCGCTCTCTCCATCAAGCTCTCCCGCTTGCTTGCGGGAGAGGGAGCGCACCATCGTTGCGGCGGCCATTCAGCGTCCCTCTGCCAAAATCGCCTTCCCCACATCCTCGTAATGCGTATCCCGCGCCTGGATCTGCTGGGCGATCGCATGCATGTCGCGGAGGCGTCGCTCGAACGGCTGGCTGCGGAACACGGCCGTGGCGCCTGCCATGTGATAGGCGGTATCCACCACCTTTGCCGATTGATGGATGGTCCAGGTTGCCGCTAGCCGGACCGCACTGCGATGCGCCGCGCTGAACTCGCCGGTCGCAGCCAGATCGCGCCACATCGCATCCGCCGTCGCGTAGAGATAGGCGCGGGCGGCGCGCAAATTGCCCTCGGTGCGGCCGATCAGCCCCTGGACGGCCTGGTTGTCCCGCATGGCGCCGGCCGCAAGCGACTGATGCTTTCCACGCGCCAGCGCGACAGCGGCATCCAGCGTGGCGCGCGCGACGCCCAGCGACACTGCGGCAAAGCCGAGGCTGAAGGTCGAGCCGGTGCCGATCCTGTAGAGCGCGCCTTTCTCGCGCAGCGCCGACGGCACGTCGCGAAACGCCGTGAATCGCTCGGGGACGAAGAGGTCGTTCACCTCATAGGAATCCGTGCCGGTGCCCGCGAGCCCGATCGCCTGCCAGACGTCGTGCAAGGTCGCGCTCGCAACCGGAAACAGGATCGTGCGCACCTCCGGCGATCCGTCGGCATTCTTGCGCGGCACGCCGTCAGCCCCGACGATGCGGACATGCGCCCCGAGCCAGCTCGCCTGCCGCGAGCCCGAGGCAAAGTCCCAGCGCGCGGTGACGCGATAGCCGCCCTCGACCGCGCGCGCCTCATGCGCTACCGCGCCCCAGGCGAGGATGCCGGGCGGGGTGTTGAATATTTCCCGCGCGGCATCGTGGTCGAGCCAGGCCGCGATCATCGCGCAGACGCCGCACTGGCCGATGCACCAGGCGGCGGACGCATCCGCCTTGGCGATTTCCTCCAGCATCTGCATGAAGGCTTCGATGGGGGCCTCGGCGCCGCCGAGGCTTTGCGGCAGCAGCGCGCGGTAGAGCCCGTTCTGGATCAGCGCAGCCACGACGTCGGGCGTCAGCCGCCGCGTCCGCTCGATCTCGTCGGCCTCGCGCGCAATCAGTGGCGCGATCGCTCGCGCCCGCTCGACCAGACCGAATCCGGGAAGCTCGGACATCCGCGTTGTCTCGCTCCTTCTGCCGTGAGCGGTGGAGGCGCGATGTTGATCCATTTGGCTGATGGGATCAAGGCGATGGCGTCGGCCGGAATGAACGTGTCATGGCCTGCCGCGGCGGTTCGGTTGACATGGGTCAAGTCGAAGTCTCCGGGCGATCCCCACAATCGCGGCGAACGCGAAACCTCGGGAGAAACACGATGCGACATCGGATACTTGCGGCGACCCTGCCGCTCACGCTCCTCGGCACCTCCGCCCTCGCGCAATCGCCTGCCGACCACCAGGCCCATCACCCGGATCAGAAGGACGCTCCTGCGGCCAGTCCGGCCACGCCGTCGGAGGCGCCGCGCAGCACCGCGCCATCTCCGGGCAGGATGGGCGGCGGCATGATGAACATGATGGGCGGCAACATGCCGATGTCCGACATGATGCGGATGATGGGCATGATGCGTCAGTCCGGCGGTGACTGCATGAGCGGAATGGAGACCATCGATCGCGTGGAGGGCCGGATTGCCTTTCTGCGGACCGAGCTCAAGATCACGGACGCTCAGGCACACGCCTGGAACGCGTTCGCCGACGCGTTGCGCGCGAATGCCAAAGCTCTCGGGGAGCTCCGCGGGTCGATGGCCAGCTCCGGATCCGAGACCTTGCTGGATCGTGTGAGCTGGCAGGAAAAATGGCTATCCGCCTGGCTGGAGGCCACCCGTGCAATGAAATCGGCGCTGACCGACCTCGTCGGCGCCCTCTCCGACGATCAGAAAAAGACCGCCGACGAGTTGCTCGCGCCCAACATGGGCATGATGCCGATGATGCAGGGTGGCCGGATGGGCGCCATGCCGATGCAAGGCAGGTAAGGACTCTGTCGGAAACTTGATGTGAATCAACCATGATGACGGCCGCGCCGCTAGGCTCTTAATAGCCGCAGGAGCGTGCCATGACGGTGCAAGACCATTCCGGGTTTCGAGAGCGCCCGCAGGAGGGCATGTCCACCAGGGCCAAGGCGGGCTTGGTCTTGATGGGATTCCTGGTCATCGCCGGCGCGCTGCTGTTCACCGAACACCGGGCCCACGTGCTCGGACTTCTGGTCTGGCTGCCCCTCCTCGCCTGTCCGCTGATGCACGTCTTCATGCATGGCGGACATGGCCACAATCACGGCGGCAGCAAGTCGAACGATCAAAGGAGCATGTGATGCACGACGCTGCGCCGGCCTATGGTCTCTGGAGCCTCGTCATCGTCAATTCGGCGGTCTTCATCCTGTTCGCCTACAGCTTCTTCAAGCCGCAGACCTCGCGTGACTGGCGCTCCTTCGGCGCGTTCAGTGCGTTCCTGGTGGCGCTGTTCGTCGAGATGTACGGCTTTCCGCTCACCATTTACTTCCTGTCGGGCTGGCTGCAGTCGCGCTATCCGGATGTCGACTGGTTCTCGCATGATGCCGGCCACCTGCTCGAGATGGTGTTTGGCTGGAAGACCAATCCGCACGCTGGTCCGTTCCACGTCCTGAGCTTCATCTTCATCGGTGCAGGGTTCCTTCTGATCGCTGCCGCCTGGAGGGTGCTGTACGACGCGCAGCAGACCCGTAGCCTCGCGACCACCGGGCCTTACAGCTACGTCCGGCATCCGCAATATGTCGGCTTCGTCCTGGTGATGTTCGGCTTCCTGCTGCAATGGCCGACCATCCTCACACTGGCGATGTTTCCCGTCTTGACCGTCATGTATGTGAAGCTCGCGAGAGACGAGGAGCGGGACGCCATGGCGGAGTTCGGCGAGGCCTATGCGAAATATGCTGCGGAAGTCCCGGGTTTCATACCGCGCCTGAGCCGAATTCTCCGGCCGGGCTCGACCGGCACGACCTATCGTCACGGCTGATCCTGGCGATCAGCTCACCGAGCTGGCCAGTGAAGCACTTGGGAGGCGCACCAATCAGGAAAGGCAGGGCGCAGGAGTGAAATGGACCGCGACCAGACCGCCAGCCTTGATGAAGCGCGATCTTCGGATCGATCTCTTCCGGGGCCTTTCCCTGTGGTGGATCTATATCGATCACATCCCGGAAAGCTATCTGAACAGGTTCACGCCCAAGAACTTCGGCTTCAGCGATGCGGCAGAGATTCTCGTATTCTTGTCGGGCCTTGCGTCCGGCATCGTCTACGGCAACCTCTTGCGTCGGTCCGGCTTTGCGGTCGCAAGCTTACGCATGCTGCGGCGTTCGTTCGAAATCTACATCGCGCAAATCTTGACTGTCGTCCTGCTGCTGGCGGAAGTGTCCTACATCGCTGCATGGCAGCCCGGCATGTTGGATCACGCCAACCTGGCCATCCTGCTGCAACAGCCCGCTGACACACTGCTTCAGGTGGTGTTGTTGCGCTATTCTCCGGTCAATCTGGACCCTCTCCTGTTGATGGTCATCCTCCACTTCGCTCTCGTCCTCATCCTGCCGTTGACGATAGGCGCCTGGCCGCTGGCCCTGACCGGATCCGTGGCCCTCTATGTTCTCGCCCATCTGTTTGACTGGTACATCCCGGCCTATCCAAGGGGACAGCTCTATTTCAATCCGCTGAACTGGCAATTGCTGTTCGTGATCGGCATCTGGTGGGGGGCAAACCGCGGCGATTGGCAACTTGTCATTCTCAAGTCCCGGGCTCTTGCTGTCCTGGCGGCGGGCTACGTGCTGTTCTCGTTCGTGATCACCTTGGGCTGGCAGATCCACGCGATCGAAGACTATGTGCCGGGATGGCTGTCGCGGCTGATCTACCCGGTCGACAAGACCAATCTCGACATCTTGCGATTGTTGCATTTTGCCGCGCTCGCCCTCCTCTGCTGGCGCCTTCTTCCAAGCAATGCCAATATCCTGAAAGCCAGAGCGCTGTGGCCGCTGATACGATGCGGCGAATATTCGCTGGCGATCTATTGCGTCAGTGTCTTGCTGTCCTTTGCAGCTCATGCGCTGCTCAGCCTGGGCTGGAACAGCCTGGCATCGCAGACGCTGCTTACTCTGGTGGGCCTGGGCCTGATGAGCGCCATGGCGATATTGATCGCCGCAATCGATCGCGGCGTGCATCCTGATCTCCGGCCGTTGTGACTTGAACACGAATACGCAGGCACTTCGATGGGCGAGCCTGTCTTCACCGCCAAGGCGCTGACCAAGACCTACGTCTCGGGCGAGGTGATGGTGCATGCCCTCAGAAATGTCGATCTGGAGATCGCCGAGAAGGAAGTGGTTGTGCTGCTTGGCCCCTCCGGCAGCGGCAAGACGACGTTGCTCAACATCATGGGCGGTCTCGACCGGCCGACCAGCGGCAGGCTGTACTTCCGCGATCTCGACCTGACGGACCTTCAGGACCGTGAGCTGACGAAGTATCGCCGCGACCATGTCGGCTTCGTCTTCCAGTTCTACAATCTGGTGCCGAGCCTCACCGCGTATGAAAACGTCGCGCTGGTCACCGAGGTCGCCAGAAGCCCGATGCGGCCCGCCGAGGCGCTCGCGCTGGTCGGGCTGGAAGAGCGGATGCATCATTTCCCCGCCCAGCTCTCCGGCGGCGAGCAGCAGCGCGTCGCCATCGCCCGCGCGATCGCAAAGCGCCCGGCGGTGCTGCTCTGCGACGAGCCGACCGGGGCGCTGGACTCGAAGACCGGCATTCGCGTCATCGAGGCGCTGCTCGGCGTCAACCGGCAGCTCGGAACAACGACGCTCATCATCACCCACAACGCCAGCATCCAGGAGGTCGCTGACAGGGTGCTGTTCTTCGCCGACGGCCGGATCTCCCGGATTCAGATCAACGAGACCCGGCGGGAAGCCGCCGCGCTCACCTGGTGACGGCCATGAGGGCGCTCGACATCAAGCTGTTTCGCGACGTCAGGCGGCTCTGGGCGCAGGTCCTTGCCGTCGCCCTGGTCGTCGGCGGCGGGGTTGCGACACTGGTGCTTGCGGTCGGCTCGCATCGATCGCTGGAGGAGACCCGGATTGCATATTACGAGCGCTACGGCTTTGCCGACGTGTTCGCGCAGGCCAAGCGCGCCCCCAAGGCGCTGGCCGGCAGGATCGGCGAAATCCCCGGCGTCGCCGCCGTCGACACCCGCATCGCCAAGCCGGCGCTGCTCGATATTCCCGGTTTCTCGGAGCCCGCCAGCGGCCAGTTCGTCTCGCTGCCCGACTACGGCGAGCCGCATCTCAATCGGCTCCATGTGCGGTCTGGGCGCCTTCCGGAGCCCGGGCGTTCCGAGGAAGTCGTCGTCAACGAGTCGTTCGCCCGGGCTCACGGCTTCTCGGAAGGAGCGCGGTTCTCGGCCATCCTGAACGGCAGGAAGCACGAGCTCGTCATTGTCGGCACGGCGCTGTCACCCGAGTTCGTCTACACCATCGGTCCGGGCGACCTGATGCCGGATGATCGCCGTTACGCCATCGTCTGGATGTCGGAGAAGGCGCTCGCCGGTGTCTACGATCTCGATGGCGCCTTCTCGGCGGTATCGGTCAAGCTGCAGCCCGGCGCGTCGGAGCGCGAGGTGATCGCGCGGCTCGACACCTTGCTCGATCCGTATGGCGGTCAGGCGGCTCATGGGCGGAAGGATCAGACCTCGCACGCCTGGCTCGATCATGAACTCGACATGCTCAACAACATGAGCCGCACGTTGCCGCCGATCTTTCTACTGGTGGCCGCGTTCCTGGTCAATCTCACCTTGACCCGGATGGTCGCGCTGGAGCGCGAACAGATCGGCCTATTCAAGGCGCTGGGCTATTCCGATGGTAGCGTCATGCTGCACTATCTGAAGTTCGTGGCCCTGATCGTCGCGATCGGAATCGTCCTGGGCGGCGTTGCCGGCACCTGGCTCGGATTGCGCGTCACGGCACTGTTCGGCGACTTCTTCCACTTCCCGTTCCTGGTGTTCGCGAAGGCCCCGGACCTGTACGTCGCCGCGGGCGCGCTCAGCGCGGCCGCCGCCGCCATCGGCGCGCTGCGGGCGCTGCGCGAGGTCGTGAAGCTGCCGCCGGCCGTCGCCATGCAGCCGCCGGCCCCGCCGGTCTATCGGCGCCTGCTGCCGGCAAGCATCCAGCTTGATCGAATCGTGTCGCAGCCGACGCTCATGATGATGCGCAACATCGCGCGGCACCCCGTCCGCGCCGCATTCACGGTGCTCGGCATGGCGCTGGCCACGGCGATCCTGATCGTCTCGCTGTTCACCCGCGACTCGATGGAGCACCTGATCGACGTCACCTACTTCATGGCCGACCGGCAGGACGCGACCATCGGTTTCGCCGAGAAGCGGATCGCGAACGTGGTGGAGCAGGTGCGTCGGCTTCCGGGCGTTCTCGCCGCAGAGCCGTTCCGCGAGGTGCCGGTTCGCATTCGCCACGGCAACGTCGAACGGCGGATCGCCATCAGCGGCCGGCCCACTGACGCCGATCTCAGGCGCATCATCGACGCCGACCTCCGGCCGGTCGCGCTTCCCGAAACGGGCCTCGCGATCTCCAGCATGCTCGCCGATATCCTCGGCGTCGGCCCCGGCGACGCCGTCGAGCTCGATCTCCTGGAGGGCGCCCGGCGCACCGTGACGATGCCGGTCGTGGCCACTGTCGAGGACTATTTCGGCATCAGGGGAATGATGGACATCGAGGCGCTGCGCAAGCTGATGCGCGAGGCGCCGGTCGTGAACAGCGTGAACCTCAGCCTCGACGGCAACCGGGCGGAGGATTTCTACGCGGCGGTGAAGTCGATGCCGACGGTCGGCGGCGTGGCGCTGCAGCGCGTCTCGCTGGCGAACTTCCGCAAGACGGTCGCATTGCTCGTCACCACGATGGCGAGCATCTACACCGGGCTCGCCGCCGTGATCGCGTTCGGCGTGGTCTACAACAATGCCCGCATCTCGCTGTCCGAACGGGCGCGGGAGCTGGCCAGCTTGCGCGTGATCGGTTTCACGCGCGGCGAGGTGCTGCGCATCCTCCTGCTTGAACTGGCCATCCTCACCGCGATCGCCCAGCCGCCGGGCTGGCTGATGGGCTATGGTCTTGCATGGGTGATGAAGACGAATCTGGCCGGCGAATTGATGCGCGTCCGCCTCGTCGTCGAGCATTCGACCTATGTCATCGCGACCTCCGTCGTGGCGCTGGCGGCCATCGCCTCCGCCGCGGTCATCCGTGAGCGCATCGACAAGCTGGACCTGGTCGCGGTCCTCAAGACGCGAGACTAGCCATGCCCGCCAATTGGACCAAACGTATCGTCGGTGTCGCGCTTCTGGCCGCGATCGCAGGAGGGCTGGCCTGGTTCGCCTGGCCGCGACCCGTTCTGGTCGATCTCGCGACCGTGGCGAAGCGGCCGATCGAAATCACGGCGGATGACGACGGCAAGACTCGCGTGCGCCATGTCTACACCGTCTCGGCGCCCATCGCAGGGAAGGTTCTCAGGATCTCGCATCCGCTCGGCGAGCGGGGACCCTCGCTTCACGTCGGCGACGAGGTTGCCGCCAACCAGACTGTCGTCGCACTGATGCAGCCGACGCTGCCGGGCTTCATCGATGTGCGCTCGCGCGACCAGCTTCGGGCCGAGGTGCTGGCCGCCGATGCTGCCATTCAGCAGCAGGAAGCCGAGGTGAAGCGGATCGAAGCCGCGCTGGATTTTTCCAGGACCGAATTCCAGCGGGCGCAGACCTTGCTGCGGACCCAGTCCATTTCGGCCCAAGCCTTCGACAGGGCGAAATTCGACGTCGCCACCAACGAGGCCGCCTTGGCGAGCGCCAAAGCCCAGGTCGACATGCGTCGCGCGGTGCGCACAAGTCTTGCGGCGCGGTTGATGGATCCGGCCAACGCCGCGCCGTCGGCGGAGCCGATGTGTTGCATCCGTGTGCTGGCACCGGCGAGCGGACGGGTGCTGAAGATCATCCAGGACAGCGAGACGACGGTCCTGCCCGGGACGCCGCTGGTCGATATCGGCAACCCGCTCGATCTCGAGGTCGTCGCCGACCTGCTCTCGACCGACGCCGTCCAGGTCAATGTCGGCGCGCCGGTGCGGATCGATGGCTGGGGCGGACCGTCCATCAGGGGAAAGGTGGTCCGTGTTGATCCCGCCGGCTTCCTCAAGGTCTCAGCACTCGGCATCGAGGAGCAGCGCGTCCGGGTTACCATCGATTTCAGCGACCCGCCTGAGACATGGGCCTCGCTCGGACACGACTACCGCGTCATCGTCCACGTGACGACGTGGAGCGCCGCTGACGCCCTGACCGTGCCGGTGAGCGCCTTGTTCCGGAAAGGTGATCAGTGGGCCGTATTCACCGACGACAACGGCCGCGCCAAGACGGCTCTCGTCCAGATCGGCCATCTCAACAACCGGGTGGCCGAAGTTCTCTCAGGACTCGTCGCCGGCGACCGCGTCGTGCTGCACCCGAGCGACCGGATCGCCGATGGGGTCAGGATCGCGCAAAGGGGCACGGAATAGAGGCCCGTGACGGAACGCCACCCGCATGGCGCGATTCCACCGTCAGGCCGCGATGCGGCCGAGATCGAGCGATGGCCCGCACGTGTCATGGATCGCAGTCACGTGGACTCAGGATGTGTTTTGCGCCGCAGTTTCGTTGCCTCCGCGTGTCCGTTCCATTTGCCCCGTCCACCCGAGGGCCGAGATCAGACTCATGTAGGCTTGAAAGTCCGCGCCGGTCATATTCAAGGAGCGGCTGCACTGTTGGAAGGCTTCCTCATATTGACGGAGGTGCAGGTGTGCGACGCAGAGGAGCCGCGCTGTGATGGTCTCGCGCAGGACGGCCAGATTTGCGAGGTCGCCGTCGAACCGATCTGACCAGATGTCACGGGTGGTCTGAAGGTCGGTGAGAGATACGTTGACCCGCACCCGGTCTCCGTTGCGTCTCACCGCGCCCTGCACGGCCCAGCGGATGCCGAGATTCGTCCCGAGCTGCTGCAAATCGATCGGCTTCTTCCTGTAGGTGAAGGCAGTATCGCGTCCGACAACCATGGTGGCGGCCGTTCGCGCGAGATCGGTCGTCAAATCTGTCGAGATAACGTCGGCAAAGGAGTCCTGCGCCGGATCGTCGTTGAGGCTGGCGAAGGGCAACACGACGAGAGAGAGACGAGGTGCGATCTCGGGCCTGACTGTCGGTTGTCCTTGGATGTTTTGAGCTTCCCGTTTTGCATCAGTGCGGACCGCGTTCCAGACATTCCAGTATCCGGCAGCGCCGCCGGCGATTGCGCCGATGGCGGCGATCGACGCCAGCACTCTGCCGACGAGCTTCAGACGACCCCTGAGGTCCTCCAGCCGGCGAGCGGATCGCTGCCCGCCGACAGCGCTGGCAGAGGTCACCAGAGCCGTGGCCGCTGCAGCGGTTGCTGGTCGCCGATCCTCATCGTGCACGGCGCCCACGAAACGAAAGCCCTTTCGTGGAAATGTCTTGATAAGACGTTGTTGCTGGCCGGAGTCGCCGATCGCGCGTCGGACGGCGTTCAGCCGGGTCGTCAACGCGGCATCGGATACGATCCGGCCGTTCCAGATCGCGTTGACGAGATCGTCCTTGCTGACGACGCGATCCCGGCTGCGGATCAGATGTTCGAGCAGATCGAGAACCTGGGGTGTCGTCGGCACGACATCGGGTCCGCGTCGCAATTCGCGCCGCTCGGTATCCAACGCACAGTCCTCGAAGAAATAGCGCATGGCACCATTTCCAGGCCTGCCCTCCATCCTCCGAGGGCGCGGGAGCAGTTGTCCGCGGACAATAGGCCTTCGGCGGGGAAAATGTAAGCCGCGAAGCAGTCCGCCCCGTCAGGGGGCGCAGCGTCGCGCCTGTCTGGAAGGCCCGCTTCGCGGAGAGCCTCCTCGAAGATCGCGAAGTCATCTGCGCGGCGAAACGGCGCCAGATTCCTCAGATTGGCACGAAGATCTGGATTGCATTCAAGCGCTTGCAGGACGGATCGTTGCGCTCGCGCACGCCTCCCCGCGATTTATCAAGTAGTCGAGAATGTCGAAGACCTGTGGCGCAACGGGAACAGCATCAATCTCGCGATGCAGCTCGCGCCGATCCGTGTCGAGCAGGTATTCATCGAAGGAATGGCGCAAGTTGCCACTCCTGTAGCCAACACGCCGTTGGATGAAGCCGCCCGTGCACCTGGTGGGACGTAAAGTAAGCCGCTGGTCAGGAAAATGTAAGCCGCCCGTCAAGCGTGTCCGGCGACATCCTGGCATCCTGCCATCGGTAGAGGTATCGCCAAGGGATATCGCCGATGAGTGCCATCCACGGCGTTGCACCGGTGCGACGGACTGCCACACCTGCGCAACAGGCAGCCACCCTTTTCCTGCGGCTCTGGAGTGCATGGCAGGAACGCCGCAGACGGCGGAAGGCGCGAGCCGCTCTCTGTGCCCTCAGCGATCGGGAGCTGATGGATATCGGCGCGACGCGCGCAGAGATTGACTACATTGCCTTGCAGCAAGCCAGCGCAAGGCCCCATTGTTCGACACACCGGCGCATTGGCAATGCGCTTGCGATCTTGTTGCTCTTCCACCTGCTTGGCCTGATTTCCGCAAATCGCGCCGAGGCTCAATGCACTGCGCAAGATGTCCTGCGAAGACATCTGGCGGTCAAATCAGTTCCGCCAGCTCCTGGATCGGCCATTCCGGTTGGCCACGCTGCAGATGTTTCAGTGTGGAAGACGATCCTGACCGGTACGTTCACGGATACTTTCGCTCTTCGCAACGCGATGAGTGAAATGGGGTGCGGCGTCGGAAACGCGGCGGCTGAGATACTGGCCCGACCGGCCTTTACTCTGAGCAGCAGGAAGGCGGCAGTCATGCTTGTTACCGTGTCGGTTGCCGAGCTCGGCTTCCGGGGCGAGACATCGTCGCTGCGGGAGATCTATGCGCGCGCGCAAGAGCTCGGCTTCGTTCTGGCGCCGCCCGAAATCGCGCCCCAGCTGAGACTTCAATATTTGGACCAGCCGATCGGTGAGTTTCTCATCATTGGGATGGAGCCTATCGAGACGTGGGCGGGTGAAGCGGTCGTCCTGACGGTAGCCAATGGCGGAGCAGGCCTCGTCCTGATCGGCCAGGATGGCCGTGAGGACGCGCAGATATCTGCGATGTCCCGTTTTGTGTTCGTGCGACCCGATATATCCGAGCCTGCGGATGCTGCCGCGATAGTCAGGTTCGAAAGGGAGAACCCGCGCGGAAGCGTCGGGCTTGGTCAGGGAGACAGGCGATGATCACGCGTCGTGACGTGCTGTCGACCGCCGCTGCCGCGCTCACCGCCACGCATCTTGTGCCGCGCGCGCTCGCACAGCCGCTCTCAAAGACCGTACACATCGTGACGGGCTTCTCGCCTGGGCTACAGGACGCCATGGCGCGGCTCGTGGCCGGACAGATGAGCGGCTATGCGGAAGCCATCGTGGTTGAGACCCGGCCGGGCGCAGGCGGTCGCATCGCGGTGGAGGCTGTTAAGGGCGCCGACGCGGATGGATCGGCCCTGCTGTTCGCACCGCTCGGGTTCATGATATTCTTTCCGCACGTCTACAAGAACCTGAGATACCATCCGCGGGATTTCACGCCGGTGTCGGCCGTCGCCTCGTCGCCGACATTGCTGACGGTCGGACCGAAGGTGCCGGCCGACGTCGAGACGCTGGCGGATTTCGTTGCTTAGTGCCGCGCCAATCCGAAGCTCGCCACCTTTGGCACGCCGGGCGCCGGAACCACGCTGCATTTTCTCGGCACGATGCTGGGCCGCAGCGGGGGCTTCGACTTTCTTCACGTGCCCTATCAGGGTGGCGGTGCGATTCAGGATCTGGTCAAGGGCGTGATTGCTGCGACCGTCATGCCGATCGGCAGCTCGCTCGGGCTCGTCCAGTCCGGTGATCTCCGCGCGCTGGCGACCACCGGGCCGCGCCGCTGCCCGCTCGTTCCGGTGGTACCGACGGTCCAGGAAGCCGGATATCCGTCGCTCGAGGACCTCACATGGTTTGCGTTTTTCGTTCCGGCCAAGACACCGGCGCCGATCGTCGATAAGCTCAACGCCGCGATCCAGGCGGCCTTGCGCACCGAAGAAGTCAAGGCCGGCATGGCAAAGCTGGCCGTCGAGCCCGACGCGATCGCCATGGAAGACTTCGCCAGGCTGATCGCATCCGAATCCGACCGGTGGAAGGCGATCGTCGAGGCAACGGGGTTCGTCCCGACCGACTGAAGCGGCATTTGACAGGAGGCAACACATGAGCCAGCGGGCGTCCGTGCATGATCTCGTGCAGTCGCATCGCATCACCGCGGTGATCTATGCGGCGGCGAAGCTCAATCTCGCCGAGGCGATCGGCAATGAGGTGAAATCGGTGTCCGAACTCGCCCGGCTGGTGTCCGTCGATGCAAGTGCGCTGCGCAGGTTGCTCGTGGGCCTGACGACACTTGGCCTGTGCAGGCAGGTGGACCGGGACCGGTTTGCCATGACCGATCTCGGGCGGCAGCTCGACGAGGCCGCCGATCCGTCATTCAAGGACTGGGTTCTCTTTGAGGGCGAAATGCTGGCGCAGTCCTGGAGCGGACTGGTCGACTCGATTCGCTCCGGGAAGAGCGCGGGCGAGTTGCGCGGCGACGGCGACGATCGCTATGCCGCGACAAGCAATGCGCCGGAATGGAACCGCCGGTTCAACGCCGCGATGGCCAACCTCACCCTGTCCATTGTTCCAAGGATCGTTGCAGCCCACGACTTCGCGGTCGCGCGCGTTGTCATGGACCTCGGTGCCGGCACCGGCGAATTGATCGGCGGTGTACTCATGCACAACCCACATCTCGAGGGCATCGCCTTCGACCTTGCGCGCTGCGAGGCTGGAGCGCATGCGCATTTTGACCGGCTTGGCATCGCCGATCGCTGCCGTTTCGTCGCCGGAAGTTTCTTTGAAAGGGTTCCGGGCGGCGCGGACACGATCCTGATGAAGAGCATCCTGCACAATTGGAAGGACGATCGTTGCGAGGTCATTCTGCGCAACTGCCGGGATGCGCTGCCGGCAAGTGGAACGTTGATTGTGATCGAGCGGATCATGCCGGAGCTTGCCACGACCGAGGCCCAGGACCGCTCCTGCGCCATGAGCGACCTCAACATGCTGAGGGGGCCCGGCGGTTGCGAGCGGACGGAAGCCGAGTATCTCAGGCTGGCCATCCCGGCCGGCTTTGCCTTCGTCGGCACGAGTGGTATCGGCTCGTTCAGCTTGCTCCAATTCATAAAGGTTGGACACTGACTGCGCCAACTACCGAGCCTCAATGTGCCGCGTCGCGTTCTCCGGCCCTGCCGGTCACATACGTTGCGATCCTGGCATCATCCCCCTGTCTTGCCCGACGGGTCAAACGGAATTCCGATAATCGAAAAAGTTCAATCCCAACAAGCCCCCGTCTACTGTGCATGGGGTTGTTTTCGACATTTTGGTTGTCCGGGTTAGTTGTCCGGCCCGAACGGCTCGGATCAGACCTGTCCTGTCACGAAATTTGGTTTCGCCTTCGTCGCCATGGCCGAACTTGGCCCGGCCATCCCCGCCTCAGCTATCCACCTTCAGCGCGGCGATGAACGCTTCCTGCGGGATGTCGACCTTGCCGAACTGCCGCATCTTCTTCTTGCCTTCCTTCTGCTTCTCCAGAAGTTTTCGTTTACGGGTGATGTCGCCGCCGTAACATTTCGCGGTGACGTCCTTGCGCAGCGCGCGCACCGTCTCGCGGGCGATCACCTTGCCGCCGATCGCCGCCTGGATCGGGATCTGGAACATGTGCGGCGGGATCAGCTCCTTCATCTTCTCGACCATGGCGCGGCCGCGCCCCTCGGCGCGGGTGCGGTGGACCAGCATGGAGAGCGCGTCGACCGGCTCGGCATTGACCAGGATCTGCATCTTGACGAGATCGGCCGGCTTGTAGTCGGTCAGGTGATAGTCGAACGAGGCGTAGCCCTTGGAGACCGACTTCAGGCGGTCGTAGAAGTCGAACACGACCTCGTTGAGCGGCAGATCGTATTTCACCATGGCGCGGGAGCCGACATAGGTCAGCTCCTTCTGCGAGCCGCGGCGGTCCTGGCACAGCTTCAGCACGCTGCCGAGATATTCGTCCGGCGTCATGATCGTCGCCTCGATCCAGGGCTCCTGGATCTCCTCGATCTTGACCACGTCGGGCATGTCGACGGGATTGTGGATCTCGATCTCGGTGCCGTCGGTGAGCTTCATCTTGTAGATGACGCTCGGCGCCGTCGCGATCAGATTGAGGTCGAACTCGCGCGACAGCCGCTCCTGGATGATCTCGAGGTGCAACAGGCCGAGGAAGCCGCAGCGGAAGCCGAAGCCGAGCGCGGCGGAGGTTTCCATCTCGAAGGAGAAGCTGGCGTCGTTCAGCCGCAGCTTGCCCATGGCGGCGCGCAGCGTCTCGAAATCGTCGGCATCGACCGGGAACAGGCCGCAGAACACCACGGGAATCGCCGGCTTGAAACCCGGCAGCATTTCGGTGACCGGCTTCCTGTCGTCGGTGATGGTGTCGCCGACGCGGGTGTCGGCCACTTCCTTGATCGCGGCGGTGATGAAGCCGATCTCGCCGGGGCCGAGCTCGTCGACCTGCTGCATCTTCGGCGTGAAGAAGCCGACGCGCTCGACATCGTAGGCCGCGCCGGTGCCCATCATGCGCACGCGCTGGCCCTT
This sequence comes from Bradyrhizobium genomosp. I (2014), assembly GCF_000261685.1. Lineage (GTDB taxonomy): Bacteria > Pseudomonadota > Alphaproteobacteria > Rhizobiales > Xanthobacteraceae > Bradyrhizobium. The sequence continues at coordinate 27,741 of NZ_AJQE01000037.1, forward strand.
CTTCATGGTGCCGTCGACGATGCGCACCAGCACGACGACGCCGAGATAGACATCATACCAGCTGTCGACCAAAAGCGCCTTCAAGGTCGCGTCGCGATCGCCCTTCGGCGGCGGCAGGCGGGTGACGATGGCTTCCAGCACGTCGGGGACGCCGAGGCCGGTCTTGGCCGAGATCATCACCGCGTCGGAGGCGTCGATGCCGATGACGTCCTCGATCTGCTGCTTGACCTTCTCGGGCTCGGCGGCGGGCAGGTCGACCTTGTTCAGGACCGGGACGATCTCGTGATTGTTGTCGAGCGCCTGATAGACGTTGGCGAGCGTCTGCGCCTCGACGCCCTGGCTCGCGTCGACCACTAGCAGGGAACCTTCGCACGCCGCCAGCGACCGCGAGACTTCGTAGGCGAAGTCGACATGGCCGGGCGTGTCCATCAGGTTGAAGATGTAATCCTTGCCGTCCTTGGCGCGATACGAGAGGCGCACCGTCTGCGCCTTGATAGTGATGCCGCGCTCGCGCTCGATGTCCATGGAATCGAGCACCTGCTCCTTGCCCGCCATCTCGCGGTCGGAGAGGCCGCCGGTCATCTGGATCAGGCGGTCGGCCAGCGTCGATTTGCCATGGTCGATATGGGCGACGATGGAGAAATTGCGGATGTTGGAAATGGGGACGGTCGTCATGGGCGCGGGATACCACTCACATCCCCGTGCGGCAACCATATTGCTGTATTTTCAGGGCCTTTCTTCACGCCAAGCTGATTCCAAGACGGGCCAAAACGCGCTACGCAAACGCCCCATGTCGACCACTTCTCTTCCCACGGCCAGAGCGCGGGCGAAGACCCGCTTGAGTTACGACCGCTTCCGGGCCTGGCTGGTTGCCTGCGCGATCCGGCCCGAGACGCGCCTCTGGCTGGTGATCCAGCTCGCCATCCTGCATGCGGTGCTCTGGACCTTCATCCTGATCAATCTGAAGGCGGCGCAGGACGTTCACATGGACGTCGCAGAAGCCTATGGCTGGGGCCAGAAATTCCTCTGGGGCTACGGCAAGCATCCGCCGCTGTCGGGCTGGGTGGCCGGCCTCTGGTTCAAGGCGTTCCCGGCGGCGGACTGGGCGACCTATGCGCTCGCGATGGCGACGGTGAGCGTCGGCATGGTGATCTGCTGGCTCGTGAGCTTGCGCGTGGTGGATGCGCGGCGCGCGTTCCTCGTCGTGGTGATGATCGCGCTCTACCCGATCTTCAATTTCAAGGGTTTCAAGTACAACCCGGATCTGCTGCAGCTCGTCACCTTGCCGCTGCTCGTGCTTGCCTATCTCAACGCGTTCGAGAAGCGGAGCTGGCAGTCCGGCATCTGGCTCGGGCTTGCCGGCGCCTTGGCGCTGATGACCAAATATTGGGTGCTGACCATGATCGGCGCCATCGGCCTTGCCGCGCTGATCCATCCGGATCGCGCAAGATTCCTGCTGTCGCCGGCGCCGTGGGTGGCCATCGTGACGATGGTGCTGACGATGATCCCGCACGTCGTCTGGCTGGCGGATGCGCATTTCGTGCCGCTGACCTATGCCGGCGACACCTACAGCCTCCAGGACAAAAGCGAGGTGCATCAGCTCGTCGCCGGCTACTTCGTGCATAATTTCGCGCTGCTGGCGCTGCCGGTGGCGCTCGCGGCGCTGGCCATGGCGCTGGTGCCGCCTTGGGCCAGGTTGCTGCTGCGCGCTCCCTTGCGCATCGTCACGCGTGCCTGGGCGCGCGGCGGAAATTCCGGCGTCAATCTCCCGCAGGCGCTCAACGTCTGGATCATCCAGATCATCGTCGCCTTCGGCCCGCCGCTCGGCGCGCTGGTCTTCAGCATCTACATGAAGACCGATTGGGGCATCTCGCTGTTCTTCCTGGTCCCGCTCGCGCTGGTCGCGATTCCCGCGTTGCGGGTGCAGGGCGCCGCGCTGTTCAACATCGCCGCGATCTGGCTCGTGCTCAGCGCCGCGACGCTGGCCGCCTCGCCCTGGATCGCCGCACGCGAGATGGCGGCCAATGCCGGCAACACCGCGACCTATGGCGCGCGCTCGGAGCTGGCGCGCGAACTGACCCAGGCCTGGCACGCGCGCTTCGCTTCGCGCTGGGCCGTCGTCGTGGGAACGATGGAAACGATACAGCCGATGGTGTTCTACAGCCCCGATCACCCCAGCCCGTTCACGCCGAACGAAGCCTGGGCTTCCGGGCTGACCTCGCTCGACGACGTCAAGAGATACGGCTTCATCGGCGTGTTCGATGCGACCGACGAACGCCTGCCGAAGCTCGAGAAATGGGTGTCCGAGACCGCGCCGAATGCCGAGCGCATCGTGATGACGACGCGCCGCTTCACCCACGGCAAGGCCGGTCCGTCGATGAGCTGGAACGTCTACATCGCGCCGCCGGCGAAGTGAGGATTATTGTCGTTCCGGGGCACGCGAAGCGTGAGCTACGGTGCGCATTTGCGCACCTGAGAACCTCGAGATTCCGGGGTCGATGCTGCGCATCGCCCCGGAATGACAATCGGGCCTAAGTCCCTTCCTCGTTGAACTTGCTCTCGACGAGCTCGGTGATCGCCGCGAGCGCGGCTTCGGCATCCGTGCCGGCGGCGGCCACAGTGATCGTCGTGCCGGGACCAGCGGCGAGCATCATCAGGCCCATGATCGAGGTGCCGCCGACGGTCTCGCCGCCGCGCGTCACCCACACCTGCGCATCGAAGCGCTCCACCGCCTGGACGAATTTCGCGGAGGCGCGGGCGTGCAGGCCGCGCTTGTTGACGATCAGGAGATCCTTGGAGATCGCGCCAGCGGGCACGCCGGTTCCCGCTTGTGGCGCCTCGCCACTCATTTGCCGGCGAGCACGCGGCTGGCGATGGTGACGTATTTGCGGCCCGCTTCCTGGGCCATCGCGATCGCGTCCGGCAGCGGCCGCTCCTCGCGAACCTTGGCGAGCTTCACCAGCATGGGAAGATTGATGCCCGCGAGCACTTCGACCTTGGGGCGGCTCATGCAGGATATTGCAAGGTTCGAGGGCGTGCCGCCGAACATGTCGGTAAGGATCGCAACGCCGTCACCGGAATCGACGCGATTGACCGCCTCGATGATGTCGCTTCGACAGAGATCGGAATCATCTTCGGCGCCGATCGTGATCGCTTCGATTTGCTTTTGTGGACCCATGACATGTTCAAGCGCCGCCTTGAATTCGTCGGCAAGGCGCCCGTGGGTCACAAGTACTAGACCAATCATCGGAAAACTCCTCGCGGGCGCTTTTGGTGCACCGCACGAACGCGCCACTTTGACCATCCAGAGCCCCCGCGCAAGAGGGGATGTTGCGTATCTCCCTGAATATAGACGGATGGATAAGGGGAGCTGCGCCGGTCTATTCGGTCGCGATAGTGAGGTTCATATGGTTACCATTTCCCTTCAAACAATCGCCGGAAGGATTAACGGAAGATGAACTCTTGGTAGTGGTCAAGGCCGCAACAACCAAGGGGAGGGGCGAATGGTCGCGCCCGACGGGAATTCGCGGTATTTCGACACCGGAAATGCTGGTTTTCAACGATTCCGCCGCAGGCAGGCGCTCCGCGTCGGCGGCGTCCAGATCGACCACGAGACCGACGGTCGCATGCTCCACGAAGTCGCAGCGGCGGATTCCCAGGCCCCGGATCTCGATCAGGCCGGCCAATACCGGCGCGGGGCGGACCTCAATTTCATGGCCGACTGTCGCCAGATGGACACGGTCATCACCGACCAGAACGGCCCTTTCGACCACGCCCGAGCGGCCCGCCATGATCAGATCAAAGGCAAGCCGCGACTTGCCGGAGCCCGAGGGCCCGCGGATCAGCACGGCAAAAGCCCCGACCTTGACTGCGGAGGCGTGAACGCTGGGCCCGCCATCGTTCAAACTACCTTGGCTCATAGCGCCGGCAGCCTGACCACGAAGCGCGCGCCGGCAATGGTCGGAGCGCCGTCGGCATCCAGTGGGCCGGGACGGTTCTCCGCCCAGATGCGTCCGCCATGGGCTTCGATGATCTGCTTGGAGATCGACAGGCCGAGGCCGGAGTTCTGGCCAAAACCCTGATGCGGACGGTCGGTGTAGAAACGCTCGAAGATGCGCTCCAGCGCGTCGTCGCGAATGCCGGGGCCGTCGTCGTCGACCACGATCTCGATCTCGCCACGCGCGCGGCGGCAAGCGAGGCGCACCTTGCTGCCGGCTTCCGAGAACGATTGTGCGTTGGAGAGAAGGTTGGAGACCACCTGCCCGAGCCGCGAATCGTGGCCGGTCACGGCGAAGGCGTCGGTGGGGCTGCGGCCCTCGAAGCGCGTCTCGACCGCGACGTCGTGGCCGAGCTTGGTTTCATTGGCGACTGACGCCAGCGTCGTCAGCAGGCGGCGCAGGTCGACCGGTATCGCGTCCTGGCGCTGCAATTCGGCATCGAGGCGGCTGGCGTCGGAGATGTCGGAGATCAGCCGGTCGAGCCGCTTGACGTCGTGCTCGATCACCTCGAGCAGGCGCGCGCGGCTGGTCTCGTTGCGCGCAAGCGGCAGCGTCTCGACCGCCGAGCGCAGCGACGTCAGCGGGTTCTTCAATTCATGGGCGACGTCGGCGGCAAACATCTCGATCGCCTCGATGCGGCTGTAGAGCGCGCTGGTCATGTCGCGCAGCGCGCCGGAGAGGTGGCCGATCTCGTCGCGGCGGCGCGTGAAATCGGGAATCTCGATGCGGGCCTTGATGCGGCGGCGGACGCGCTCGGCGCTGTCGGCGAGCCGGCGCACGGGCCCGGCGATCGTGCTCGCGAGCAACAGCGACAGCATGATCATGACGGCGGCGGCGACGCCGCCGACCTTCAGGATGGCGAGGCGCTCGGCGGTGACCATCTGGTCGATGTCGTCGCCTTGCGTCGACAGCATCAAGGCGCCATGGATCGCGCGCGAGCGCAGCACAGGGACCGCGACCGACACGATCACCTCGCCGCGCGCATTGACCCGCACCATCGAGCGCTTCTGGCCCTGAAGCGCGTCGCTCACCTCCGCATAGCCATTGCCGTTCTCGGGCCCGAGCTCGCGATAGAGCGGCAGGTCGCCGCGGTTCAGCCAGGTGCGCACCGCGACCATGCCGCGCTCGACGATACCGGGCTTCTCGGCCGGCGGCGGCAGGTCGTAGCGCAGCACGTTTTCGAGATTGCGGCTGTCGACCAGCAGGCTGCCGTTCGGGTCGTAGATGCGGGCGCGCGTCTTGGTCGGCGAGATCAGCGTGCGCAGCACCGGCGCCACGCGCTCCGGATTGATCGGGAAGTCCAGGGGCGAATATTCGTCTGGGCCGCCATAGGTCTCGCCCGGCTTGAGGTCGAGCAGCCGGTCGGGGTCGATGGTGATCGCGTTGGTCTGCACGGTCGCGGAGGCCGCGATCGCGCCGGCGATGATCTCGGCCTGCACCAAAAGGCTCTGCGCGCGCGCATCGATCAGGCCGGCGCGGAATTGCGACAGATACAGGATGCTCGCCACCAGCGCGACGAGACCGGCGAGGTTGAGCGAGACGATGCGGCGGGTCAGGCTCGAGAAGGACAGCGCAAAGAAGAACTGCCCGGCGCGCTTTACCCAGTTCAGCGGCCGCCAGCCCTGCGGCTTGTCATCGGCGACGTGCTCCGGAACGCCGTCGGATGCGATATCCCCGGCGCTCTGGTTTGGATCAGGCTGCGTTCGGTCAAGCAATGCTTACGCCCGCGTTAGGACAGCTTGCGAGAAGGTCCCCGCATCCTAGAGCATGATCCGGAAAAGTGTGTAGCGGTTTTCCGAAAAGATCATGCTCAAACGATAACCTGAAGCGCGATGATCTCATCGCGCTTTGGAGCGATCGCGGTCCCGATGGAATCGGAACCGGCGATGCTCTCGTCGCGAAGCTGGGTGAGCTTCAGGCTTCCTTGAAACGGTAGCCGACGCCGTAAAGCGTCTCGATCATCTCGAACTCGTTGTCGACCACCTTGAACTTCTTGCGCAGCCGCTTGATGTGGCTGTCGATGGTGCGGTCGTCGACGTAGACCTGGTCGTCATAGGCGGCGTCCATCAGCGCGTTGCGGCTCTTCACCACGCCGGGCCGGGTCGCGAGCGCCTGCAGGATCAGGAATTCGGTGACGGTCAGCGTCACCGGCTCGTTCTTCCAGGTACAGGTATGGCGTTCCGGATCCATGCGCAGCAGGCCGCGGTCGAGCGCCTTGGCGTCGTTCTCCTTCGGCGCGACGGTCGGGTCCTTCGGCGCCGACCGGCGCAGCACCGCCTTGACGCGTTCGACGAGGAGGCGCTGCGAGAACGGTTTGCGGATGAAGTCGTCGGCGCCCATCTTGAGGCCGAACAGCTCGTCGATCTCCTCGTCCTTCGAGGTGAGGAAGATCACCGGCAGGTCGGATTTCTGCCTGAGACGGCGCAGCGTCTCCATGCCGTCCATGCGCGGCATCTTGATGTCGAGGATGGCAAGATCGGGCTGGGTGGTGCGGAAGCCGTCGAGCGCGGAGGCGCCGTCGGTGTAAGTCATGATGCGGTAGCCTTCGGCTTCCAGCGCGATCGAGACGGATGTGAGAATGTTGCGGTCGTCGTCGACCAAAGCGATTGTGGGCATGAGCCTCTGCTTTCTGCTTTCCGTTTGGGTCGTGGCTTGAAACGGCGAGCAATCCAGTGATGCGCCGCATACATGGGTGCCAAAGTTGGCGTTCGAACCTTGTCACCGAGCAATGCAAGCTGGGCTGAAGTGTGACCAAGTTCCACGAAACACGGCAGATTCGCCGCGTCTCGACCCATAACCGGGCCCCGGTTTACCCGAAAAAAGGCCCCCCATGCAACCACCTGACCCGAGAAAGCCGATGCAACCGACTCGCAATTTCGACCCCGGAACGCTCGCCAAATCGCTCCTGCGGCGATCCCGGCAAGGAGCCCTGGCGACGCTGATGGTCGGCAGCGGTGATCCCTATTGCTCCCTGGTCAACCTCGCCAGCCACCCCGATGGCTCGCCGATCCTCCTGATCTCGCGCCTGGCCGTGCATACCCGGAACATCCTCGCGGACCCCAGGGTCTCGCTGATGCTCGACGAGCGCGTGGCCGGCGATCCCCTCGAAGGCGCGCGGATCATGCTGTCAGGCCGGGCGGAGGAGGCCGATACCGACAAGGATCTGCTTCAGCGGCGGTATCTAAGTGCCCATCCCTCGGCCGAGGGCTTTGTTTCGTTTAAGGATTTCTCCTTCTTCCGGATCCGACCCACGGGAACTCATCTGGTCGCGGGCTTCGGCCGGATCGTCGACCTCACGCCTGATCAGTTCCTCACGGACCTTACCGGAGCAGATGATCTGCTCGCGGCCGAAGCGAGCGCCGTCGAGCACATGAACGCCGACCATCGCGACGCCATGAATCTCTATGCAACAAAGCTCCTCGAAGCCGTCGAGGGCGACTGGCGCTGCACCGGCTGTGACCCTGACGGCCTCGACATGCAGGACGACCAAATCACACTGCGGCTGGACTTTCCCGAGCGTGTGACGGATGGCACGGCGCTGCGCAAGATGCTGGTCCGCCTCGCTGGCGAAGCGCGCATGAAGATGGACCAGGGCACCACGACTTGAACGCCGTTACCCGTCGCTGCGACCCATGACCGTGATGGTTTTCGGGCTCGCAGCGAGAGGGGTCATGACGCGTCATCGTATGGCATCGGCCGCGGGTCTGGCGCTCGCGATCACCACCTTGCTCGCCACCCCGGTCCTTGCCCGGAAGGGCGATCTCGCCGCACAGGGGGCGCGGATCAATGCGCTCAATCAGGCCGGCAAATACGCGGAAGCGTTACCCCTGGCGCAAGCCATGGTCGCGAGCCTGGAGAAGGCCAGCGACGATCGCGACCTGTCCGCAGCGCTCAACAATCTCGGCCAGGTCCATGCCGGCCAGGGCCGCGACGATCTGGCGGAGCCGGTCTACAAGCGCGCCATCGCGCTGATGGAAAAGGCGCTCGGCCTCGACACGGGCTTGATCGCGGCCGAGCTGAACAATCTCGCCGCGCTGTATCAACGCCAGGGCCGCTTTACCGAGGCCGAGCCGCTGTTCAAGCGCGCGCTCGCCGTCAGCGAAAAGAGTCTGTCGCGCGAGCATCCTGATGTCGGCCGCGCCCTGAACAATCTCGCCACGCTCTATGTGAAGCAGGGGCGCCTCGCCGAGGCTGAACCGCTGTTCCGGCGCTCGCTCGCGATCTATCAGACAGCAGCCGGGCCCGAGCATCCCGCGGTTGCGACCGTCCTGAACAATATCGGTCAGGTCGATCGCGACCTCAATCGCGACGCCGATGCCGAAGCGCCGATCAGGCGCTCGCTCGCGATCCGTGAAAAGGTGCTGGGACCGGATCATCCCGATGTCGCGCGCTCGCTCAACAATCTCGCCGGGCTCCACGAGCACCAGCAGCGCTATGCCGAGGCCGAGCCGCTCTATCGTCGCGCCCTGGCGATCCGCGAGCGTGCATTCGGACCGGATCATCCCGAGCTTGCCGCCGGCAGCGACCGGCTCGCCAGCTCGTGCGCAAGGATCAGGATCTCGCGGCCGAGTCCGAAGCGCTCGACGAGGCGATCATCGCCGCGGTGTCGAAGCAATCCGCCCAACGCGACGCTGCGGCCGAGCAGCGCAGCCGCGCGCGGATCGCGGCGATCGCGAGCGCGCGCAAAGGGTTGCAGAAGACGCTCGCCGTCGAGTTTCCCGACTATGCCTCGCTCTCCGACCCGCTGCCGCTGGCGGTGAAGGACATCCAGCCGCTGCTGTCGGCAGACGAGGCGATGGTGATCTATTCCGTCGTCGACAAGCAGAGCCATGTCGTCGCGATCACGCGCGAGGGCGCCGACTGGAAGGAGATTTCTCTCAGCGCCGATGCGCTGGCGCAGAAGGTAGCTGCTTTCCGTAAGGGATTGGATGTCGGAAAGGCGCGCGATGCCTCCGGCAAATCGGGGCTGTTCGACCTTGCGCTCGCGAGCGAGCTCTATGTCGCGCTGCTCGGCCCGGTCGAGGCGCTGACAAAGGACAAGCGCAACCTGCTGGTCGTGCCGTCGGCGGCGCTGACCGCATTGCCGTTTCATCTGCTGGTCACGGAGAAGCCGCAGGCTGCGATCCCGGACAGGCTCGAGGGCTATCGCGACGCCGCCTGGCTGCTGCGGCGTCAGGCCGTCTCGGTGCTGCCGTCGGTGATCTCCCTGAAATCGCTGCGCGCCTTCGCCCGCAGGGATCAAGGCGTCAAGCCGATGACCGGCTTCGGCGATCCCGTGTTCGACCCAGCCGCCGAAGGGCCCGCCGGCCGGCGGGCCGCGAGCGGCAAGGTCGCCGCGCGCAGCATCGCGACGATGGCCTATGCCGAGTTCTGGCGCGGCGCAGGCGTCGATCGCGCGCGGCTGGCGCAGGCGTTGCCCCAACTGCCCGATACCGCCGATGAGCTGAATGCGGTGGCGAGGGACGTCGGCGCCACCGATGCCGACATCCATCTCGGACGCGATGCCAGCGAAACGACGCTGAAGTATGCAGCGCTTGCCCAATACGGCATCATCTACTTTGCCGCCCACGGCCTCGTTGCCGGCGACGTCAAGGGATTGGGTGAGCCCTCGCTGGCACTCTCCATTCCGGATCAGCCGTCGGAGCTCGACGACGGTCTTCTCACGGCCAGCGAAGTGGCCCAGCTCAAGCTCAACGCCGATTGGGTGGTGCTGTCCGCCTGCAACACCATCGCGGGCGACAAGCCCGGCGCGGAAGCGCTGTCGGGATTGGCGCGTTCGTTCTTCTACGCAGGCGCCCGCGCGCTGCTGGTTTCGCATTGGGCCGTGGATTCGGAAGCTGCCGCCCGCCTGACCACGTCGACGTTCGCGCAGCTCAAGAACGAACCAAAGATCGGTCGTGCCGAAGCCTTGCGCCGCGCCATGTTAATCTATCTCGACGACGCTTCGTCACCGCGCAACGCCTATCCGGCGATGTGGGGGCCGTTCGCCCTGATCGGCGAGGGTGAGGTCAGGTAAGAGGCGACGCGAGGATTGTGCGTCGCAATAATCGGGAGTAACGCGCAAACGCGCATTTGGTTGCGCGATCATTCGTGATTTCGTGACGTGCCTGCTCAGAGCTGACATGCGCGACGTTTGGCGCGGTCCTTGAATAAACCAAATCCTGCGGGATCAGCTTGGCAACGCCAGCGTTCATCAGTATTAGGTCGTTCAGCCGAGGCCGAACGGCCCAATAATCACGGTGACCGCGGTGGCGCCAAACTTGGTCGCGCTGAGTGTCGCGGGTTCTAGGAGGATTCTTTCGTGCAAGAGACGGGCGTGCGCAACGGTGCCTTTGGCGCCGACAAATTCGGCTTAAAGAATCTCGAGCAGGTTCACTGGAACCTCGGTGCGCCGCAACTCTATCAATACTCGCTCGCGGCGGGTGAGGCGGTGCTGTCCGCCGACGGCGCACTCTGCGCCGACACTGGCGAGTTCACCGGGCGCAGCCCGAAGGACAAGTTCACGGTACGCGACGCCACCACCGACAAGAAGATGTGGTGGGCCGGCAACCAGTCGATCACCGCAGAGCAGTTCGAGACGCTCTACCAGGACTTCCTCAAGCACGCCGAAGGCAGGAAGCTGTTCGCGCAGGACCTCTATGGCGGCGCCGACCCGGCCTACCGGATCAAGACGCGCGTGTTCACCGAGCTCGCCTGGCACTCGCTGTTCATCCGCACGCTCCTGATCCGTCCGGAGGCGATCGAGCTGTCGACCTTCGTGCCGGAGCTCACCATCATCGACATGCCGAGCTTCCGCGCCGATCCTAAACGCCACGGCGTGCGCTCGGAGAACGTGGTCGCGATCGATTTCGCCCGCAAGATCGTCCTGATCGGCGGGTCTTATTATGCCGGCGAGATGAAGAAGTCGGTGTTCACCACGCTGAACTACTATCTGCCCGAGCGCGGCGTGATGCCGATGCACTGCTCGGCCAATGTCGGCGCCAAGGGCGACACCGCGATCTTCTTCGGGCTGTCGGGCACCGGCAAGACCACGCTGTCGGCCGATCCCAACCGCACGCTGATCGGCGACGACGAGCACGGCTGGGGCCCGAACGGCGTCTTCAATTTCGAGGGCGGCTGCTATGCCAAGTGCATCAAGCTGTCGAAGGAGGCCGAGCCGCAGATCTATGCCGCAAGCACGCGCTTCGGCGCGGTGCTCGAGAACTGCGTGCTCGACGAAGACACCCGCGTGGTCGATTTCGACGACGGCTCCAAGACCGAGAACACGCGTTCCGCGTACCCGCTCGACTTCATCCCGAACGCCTCGCGCACCGGCCGCGCGCCGCAGCCGAAGAACGTGGTGATGCTCGCCGCCGACGCCTTCGGCGTGCTGCCGCCGATCGCAAAGCTCTCGCCGGCGCAGGCGATGTATCACTTCCTCTCCGGCTACACCGCCAAGGTCGCCGGCACCGAGCGCGGGCTCGGCAACGAGCCGCAGCCGGAATTCTCGACCTGCTTCGGCTCGCCCTTCCTGCCGCTCGACCCCTCGGTCTACGGCAACATGCTGCGCGACCTCATCGCCCAGCACAATGTCGATTGCTGGCTGGTCAACACCGGGTGGACCGGCGGCAAGTACGGCACTGGCAGCCGCATGCCGATCAAGGTGACGCGCGCGCTGCTCACCGCCGCGCTCGACGGCTCGCTTCGCAATGTCGAATTCCGCACCGACAAATATTTTGGCTTCGCGGTCCCGACTGCGCTGCCGGGCGTGCCGGCCGAGATCCTCAACCCGGTCAACACCTGGAAGGACAAGGACGAGTTCGACAAGACCGCCCGCGCCCTGGTCGGCATGTTCCAGAAGAACTTCGCCAAGTTCGAAGCCCAGGTCGATGCCGAGGTGCGTGCCGCGGCGCCGGACGTGAAGCTCGCGGCGGAGTAGATCTCTCTCTCTTGAATACGGAAGGGCGGCCGTGAGGCCGCCCTTTTTGTTTGTGGCACTGGCGCGAACCACACCCTCAGTGTCGTCCCTGCGAACGCGGGGACCCATACCGCGTGATCTATCGAGGGAGTGCGGTGCAAGTGCCAGCGAAGAAGATCACTCCGAATCTTCGCCAAACTTCTCCCTGGGTCCTCGCCTTCGCGGGGACGACATTGGGGAGAGAGTCACGCCTTGAAATACGCGATCTGCGTCGTAGTCGCGAGCAGCCTGCCGTTCGGCGACCACAGCTCGGCGTTCTGGTCGGCGTAGCTCTTGTGCATGATCTTCGAGTCGGCCGTCGCCAGCACGCGCGTGATGTCTTCAGTGGCGAGCTCCTCGCCGTCGGTGTGGAAATACGTCGTCAGCGACACCGTGCCGAACGGCACCAGCTCGCGGCGGGCATGGAAGATGCGGCCGAAGAAGGCGTCCGACATCGACATCAGCGACAGCATGTCGAGCTTGCGCGGGGTACGGTCGCTGATCCAGATCTTCGAATAGGTGCTGGCGAGCTCGGCCTGCTGCGGGCCGATCCGCATCTCGCCCTCGACGAAACGGAATTCGTACTGGTTGGCCCAGGACGCCGAGATTTTTGGAAACGGCATCGTCTCTTCGAACGGCTTTGTTTCAGGATATTGCGCCACCCGGTGCTCCCAGGACGGCCGCCGCTCGGCGAACACCGCGGTGGCGAGCGTCGCGACCTCGCCGCCGCCCTGGCTGAGCTCGACGCTCCAATGCTGGCTGGAGCGATTGGCCTTGACCAGTCGCACGTCGAGATCGAACGGGCCCTTGGCGATCGGCGCGCAGTAATTGACGGTGAGTGCGAGCGGATCGCCGGCGCGTTGCGGATGCTCGATCAGCGCGCGCAGGATCGTCGCGGCGGTGGCGCCGCCGAACGGGCCGACGAAGGCCCAGTAATCGTCGCTGGTGTGACCCTGCCAGCTGGAGTCACCGGCGGTGATGCGCGTAGCGTCGTCGAAGGGATGCGGGAGCTTGGCGTGCATTTGTGTTTCCGTCTGTCATTCCGGGGCGATGCGACGGGACCGCTTAGCGCGGCCCGGAGCATCGAACCCGGAAGTTCGAGATTCTCAGGTACGCAATTGCGTACCATAGTTCGGCTCTGCGAGCCGTCCCGGAATGACGGTCGTCATATCACAGCCATTGCCTGCCTGTGCAATTACGTATCGGGTAACGCCGCTTCCACGCCGCGGAAAATCAGCTCGCGGCGTCGCGCAGGTCCGGGAGCACGGGCGTGGTCGGGTTGACCGGCACGTTCCAGATCTCCTCGGCATATTCGCGGATGGTGCGGTCCGAGGAGAACCAGGCCATGCGCGCGACGTTGAGGATAGAGGCGCGCGTCCAGGCCGGCGAGACCAGCCAGCGCGCATCGACCGCGCGCTGCGCCTCGTAATAGGAATCGAAATCGGCGCTGACCATGTAGTGGTCGAGATAGCGCAGCGCATGCGCGATGGATTCGAAGCGGCCGGGATCGCCGGGCGAAAACTCGCCGGTGCCGATCGCGTTGATGGCGCGCTGGAGCTTCGGCGAGTTGCGGATGATGTCGGAGGCGTCCAGCCCCTGCTTGCGCCGGATCATCACGTCGCCGGCTTCCATGCCGAAGATCGCGATGTTCTCCGCGCCGACCTGGTCGCGGATCTCGATATTGGCGCCGTCGAGCGTGCCGATGGTGATGGCGCCGTTGAGCGCCAGCTTCATGTTGCCGGTGCCGGAGGCCTCCATGCCGGCGGTGGAGATCTGCTCGGAGAGATCGGCGGCGGGAATGATCACCTCGGCGAGGCTGACATTGTAGTCGGGCAGGAACACGACCTTGAGCTTGCCGCCGATCGCGGGATCGTTGTTGACGACCTCCGCGACGTCGTTGATCAGCTTGATGATCAGCTTGGCATAGCGGTAGCTGGCCGCCGCCTTGCCGGCGAAGATCTTCACCCGCGGCACCCAATTGCCGTTGGGGTCGTCCTTGATCGACTGGTACAGCGCGACCGTCTCGATGATGTTGAGCAGCTGGCGCTTGTACTCGTGGATGCGCTTGATCTGCACGTCGAACAGCGCGCCCGGGTCGACCTTGATGCCGAGCCGCTCGCCGATCAGGCGGGCGAGTTGTGTCTTGTTGTGGTGCTTGACGCTGCGGAACTTCTTCTGGAACTCGACGTCGCTGGCGCGCGCCTCGATCAGCGAGAGCTGGGTGGGATCGTCGAGCACGGCCTCGCCGCAGGTCTCGCGCAACAGGTCGGTCAGCTTCGGGTTCGCCAGCATCAGCCAGCGGCGGAAGGTGATGCCGTTGGTCTTGTTGGTGATGCGGCCGGGATAGAGGTGGTTGAGATCGTGGAACACGGTCTCGCGCATCAGGTCCGAATGCATCGCCGAAACGCCGTTGATGCGGTGCGAGCCGACGAAGGCGAGCTGGCCCATGCGCACGCGGCGCCCGCTCTTCTCGTCGATCAGCGAGACCGAGGCGCGGAAGTCGATGTCGCCGGGGCAGCGCGCCTCCGCCAGCGCCAGATGCTGCACGTTGATGCGGTAGATGATCTCGAGATGCCGCGGCAGCAGCCGCTCGA
>NZ_AJQE01000038.1 GCF_000261685.1 Bradyrhizobium genomosp. I (2014)
CAGCGCCTCGGGCAGCAGCGTGTGGTTGGTGTAGGAGAGCGTGGCGACCGTGATCTTCCAGGCCTCGTCCCAGCGGAAATTGTGCAAATCGACGAGGATCCGCATCAGCTCGGTGACGGCAAGGCTCGGATGGGTGTCGTTGAGCTGCACCGCGACCTTGGACGACAGGCTGCGCAGCTGGCCGTCGGAGGCGAGGTGCCGCTTGACCAGATCCTGCAGCGAAGCGGAGACGAAGAAATATTCCTGGCGCAGCCGCAGCTCGCGGCCCGCCGGGCTCTCGTCGTTCGGATAGAGGAATTTGCAGATCGCCTCCGCGCGCGACTGCTCGGCGCTGGCGCTGACATAGTCGCCCTTGTTGAAGGCATCTAACTTCAGCGGATCGGGCGAGCGCGCCGACCACAGGCGGAGCGCGTTGACGTGATGGCCGCGCCAGCCGACGATCGGCGTATCATAGGCGATCGCCTGCACCGTCTCGCCGGCATGCCAGATTGCGCGATCGCGGCCCTTGTCGTCGACATGCTCGACGCCGCCGCCGAAATTGACATCGTAGATCACCTCCGGCCGCTGCAATTCCCAGGGGTTGCCGAAGCTCAGCCATTCGTCGGGATATTCCTGCTGCCAGCCCTGGTTGATGATCTGGCGGAACAGGCCGTAATCGTAACGGATGGCCTAGCCGATCGCGGGGATCGACAGCGTCGCCATGCTCTCCATGAAGCAGGCGGCGAGGCGGCCAAGGCCGCCATTGCCGAGCGCAGCGTCCGGCTCGCATTTGCGCAGCTCCGGCAGCGACACGCCGAGATCGCCGAGCGCGACCTCGAAGATCTTCAGCAGCCCCATGTTGTTGAGTGCGTCGGAGAACAGGCGACCGATCAGGAATTCGAGCGAGAGATAATAGACCCGCTTGCGCCCCGCATCGTAGCTATGCTTCTCGGCCGTGAGCCAGCGATGCACGATGCGGTCGCGCAGCGCGAGCGCCGCGGCCTGATACCAGTCGTGCCTGGTCGCCATGCCCGCGTCCTTGCCGATGGCAAGGCGCAGCTTCGCCAGGATCGCGCCCTTGATCTCAGCCAGCGCGAGTTCGTCGATGGGTTGCCCCGGGGCGGGAGAACTGGGCTGGAACGATGAATCCTGCAAAGCCGTCACTTCCTGGTCGTAAGAAACACTGCTCACTCTACGCGCCCTGCCTTCGCATCGGAACTGCCGCCCGTGCGGCCGAGCACTGCGATGGCGTAAATTTATGCAAGGAACGGGCCGAGTTGGGAACCCGGACAAGTGCGGAGAAACCGGGATTCGGTGCTAGATTACGAAAGATTCAGCCATCAGTGTGGAGGCGCCCCATGAGAATGCTGACGCGACTGCCGATCGAAATCGCCACTGCGACCCTGCTCGTCGTCTGCATCGGCGCATCCAGCGCGGCGTTTGCCGCCGGCAAACCCGGTCGCAGCGCCGATGGCCTCAGTTGTGGCTTTACGGTCCCGCAGAATGCGTCGCCCGCAGCCCGCTGCGCTGCAATCAAGCGCCAATGCGGCGGCAGGTTCTACGCAAATGCTTGCGGCGACAAACTGATGTCCGCAGCGAATTGAGAGGTGTCGGAGATCCAGCGCGCTCAAGCCGCCTTCGTCTGCACCGCATCGCAAAACTCCGCGAGACGATCCGCAAGCCGCAGCGTTGCCGGGCTCGCATCCGGCGAAGCCATCAGCGCGAGCTCGGTCTTGCTGATCGGTGCAAAGCCCTCCTTTGCCGTCAGCACGCGGTGGTCGGACTGGATCGACATCTCCGACAAAATGCTGAGGCCCATGCCGGCGGCGACCGCGGCCTGGATGCCGGCGAGGCTCGACGAGGAATAGGCCATGTGCCAGGCGCGGCCGATGCTTTCCAGCGCGTGGATGGCGCCGGCACGGTAGAGGCAGCCGGTCGGGAAACCGATCAGCGGCACGGATGCGGCGTCGACATCCACCGGATGGCTCTTGCTGGTGACCCAATGCACCCGCTCGGGCCACACCGCGATGGCGCCTTTCTCGCCGGCGGCGCGCTTGAACAGCGCAAGGTCGAGTTCGCCGCGTTCGAGATCGCGGGCGAGATGCTTACTCTGGTCGGCGCGCACGTCGAGCCGCAGGCCCGGATGCGAGCGCGAGAACGCCCCCAACAATTTGGTCAGCCGATACGCCGCGAAATCCTCGGGAATGCCGAGCCGGATCGCGCCTTCGCTACCAGGTTGGCGCAGCACGTCGCGCGCCTCCTCGGCGAGCGAGAGCAGCCGCCGCGCATAGGAGAGCAGCCGCTCGCCGGCCTCGGTCGGGCGCACGTCCTTGCCGTCCCGGTGCAGCAGCACCTGGCCGACATCCTCCTCCAACCGCTTGATCTGCTGGCTCACGGTCGACTGCGTGCGGTGGACGCGCTCGCCGGCGCGAGTGAAGCCGCCGGCCTCCACGACCGAGACGAAGCTGCGCAGGAGCTCCAGATCGAGCATCGCCGCCTCCATTCGAAAATCCACTGATGCAAAGTTAATCATTTAATTTCCAAATGACAAGCGACGTCCCTAGATCGAGGCCAGAAGACAACATCCGAGAATGCCCTCATGTCGCTCGCCCCCTCGATTTCGGTCCCGAGCAGCCGCTTCAACACGTTGCCGCTCGTCATCGGCCTGTTCTGCCTGCTCTGGAGTTACGCCTTCGTCGCCGGCAAGATCGGCGTCACCCATTGCCCGCCGCTGATCCTGCTCGCCGCGCGCTTCTCGCTCGCGGGCATTTTGATCCTGGGTGCGACGCTGATCCGCGGCGAGGGCTGGTCCTTGTCCTGGCGCGATGCCGCCATCTTCGCGGTGCTCGGCATCGCCAACAACGCGCTCTATCTCGGCCTCGGCTATACCGGGCTGCAATCGGTCTCCGCCGGTCTCGGCGGCCTGATTGTCTCGGCCAATCCGGTATTCACCGCCGCGTTGGCGGCCCTGCTGCTCGGCGAGGGCATGACCTGGCGCAAGGCAGGCGGACTTCTTCTCGGAATCATCGGCGTCACCCTGATCGTCTGGCATCGCCTCTCGGTCGGCACTGACAGCCTGCACGGCATCGTCTTCACGCTGGCCTCGCTCGCCTCCATCGTGGCCGGCACCATCCTGTTCAAGCTGCTGGCGCCGAAGGGGTCCTTGTGGATCGGCAACGGCGTGCAGAACCTGGCTGCCGGCATCGTGCTGACGCCGGTCGCGTTCGCCTTCGCCGATATCCACGCGATCGACCTCATGCCGAGCCTGATCGGCGCCTTCGCGTTTCTCGTGCTGGGCGGCTCGATCCTCGCCTATTGGCTCTGGTTTCATCTCCTGAAAGTGTGTGGCGCTACCGCCGCCAGCGCCTATCACTTCCTGATGCCGCCGCTCGGCATGCTGTTCGCGTTCCTCGTGCTCGGCGAGCACGTCGAGGCCCGCGATCTGCTCGGGATCATTCCGGTGGCGCTCGGCATTTATCTGGTGACGCGCCCCGCGAAGCCCGTCTCGTAACAGGAGTTCATCATGCCCGTTTCCATCACCCTGATCGGGGGACCCACCGCGCTGATCGAGATCGACGGCTTCCGCCTGCTCACCGACCCGACGTTCGACGCGCCCGGCGCCTATCAACTGCCGCACGTGAAGCTGGAGAAGACGATCGGACCTGCCATGAGGCCCGACGCGATCGGACCGGTCGACGCGGTGCTGCTCAGCCACGACCAGCACTCCGACAATCTCGACAATTCCGGCCGCGACTATCTCTTCAAGGTCAAGCGCGTGCTGACGACGGAGGCGGGCGCAAAGCGCCTCGGCGGTCATGTCGAGGGCCTCGCGCCCTGGAGCGTCGCGCATCTCAGGGACGACGACGGCAACACGCTGACCATCACCGCGACCCCCGCGCGCCACGGCCCGGCCGGCATCGAGCCGCTGTCGGGTGATGTCATCGG
The DNA here is from genome assembly GCF_000261685.1 of Bradyrhizobium genomosp. I (2014). Taxonomy (GTDB): domain Bacteria; phylum Pseudomonadota; class Alphaproteobacteria; order Rhizobiales; family Xanthobacteraceae; genus Bradyrhizobium. The sequence continues at coordinate 3,925 of NZ_AJQE01000038.1, forward strand.
CTTCGTGGTGTCGTCGAGCCGGGAGGATACCAGCGCGGTCTATATCAGCGGCGACACCACCTGGTTCGACGGCGTCGCCGAGGTCGCGCGCCGCTTCAAGTGCGGCGTGGTGCTGCCCTTCGCGGGCGCGGCGCAGACGCGCGGGCCGTTCCATCTCACCATGGACACCAACGACGCCATCGAGACCGCGCGTGCCTTTCCCGACGCGATGATCGTGCCGCTGCATACCGAAGGCTGGGCGCATTTCCGCCAGAACGGCGAGGATCTGCGCAAGACCTTCGACGTACTCGGCTTCGGGACGCGGTTGCGCCTGCTGGAGCCGGGCGTGCCGACGGTGGTCGAGGCGCCGTAACGTTGTGTAACTCGCTCTCTTCTCCTCGTCATGGCCGGGCTTGACCGGCCATCCCCGTCTTTGTCGCCGCGCCCAAGAACGTGGATGCCCGGGACAAGCCCGGGCATGACGGTGGGGAGGCAGGACGCGCCCCCTCAATCCTTCCGGAACACGATCGACGCCATCCATCCCGTCATCAGCGCCATCGCCGCCGTGGCGAGGCCGTAGATCAGCCCGTTCTGCCGCGCCGTGGTCGCAACGAACTGCTCGAAGCCGACCTTGACGATCTCGAATGCGGTTTCGGTCTTGCCGATGAATGCACCGGTCGCGAACAGCTTGATCTCGACCTCATAGGTCCCGATCGGCACCTCCGCCGGCAGTGGAATGCCGGTGCGGAACAGCGTCGGCGTCAGGAACGTCACCGCGCTCGGATCCTCGCGATAGAGGCCGCGCTCGGTGCGCAGGCGAATGAAGGCCGAGCGGAACGCGTCGTTCGGCACCACGTCGGCGTAATCGCCGCCGACCCGCTGCGTCAGCAGCACGTTGTTGAGCCCGATCTGCTGCCGCCGTGCGATCTCGGGCGAGGTGATCGCATCGAAGGGGCGGTTGGCGAACAGCGCGAGATAGCTCGGCACGTGCAGGAACTGCCGGTAGTCGGTGTTGATCCAGATGCCGAAGGTGCGCTCCTTGCGCCGTGTCACCATGTCGGCGCGCGGGCCCCTCACGGTGACGACGAGATCGTAAGCCGTGCGGTCGGCCGGCGTCGTGGCGTCCCTCTCGACCGAGCCGAACAGCACCAGCTCCTCGCCGGAATAATTCGGTGTCACCGTGACGCGGTGGTTGGAGACCGACACGATCAGCCGCTCGCCCCGCGCAGCGCCGCCGAGCAGCAGGACGAGAACGATTGCGAGGAGCGTGCGCGTCATCCGCTCACTCCGAGCTCGCGGATGGTGAAGAGATCCGAGGGTTGGATCACCAGCTCGATTGCGAAGCGGACGCCGACCGAGAGGATCAAGAGGCCGAGCAGCAACCGCAGCTGCTCGCCGCGGATCTTCTGGCCGGCGCGGGCGCCGAACTGGGCGCCGGTGACGCCCCCGACCATCAGGATCAGCGCCAGCACGGCGTCGACGAGGTGGTTGGTCACGGCGTGCAGCATGGTCGCGAACAGCATCGTGACGAGCGTCAGCACCATCGAGGTCCCGATCACCGTCGAGGTCGGCACCCGCAGCAGATAGATCATGATCGGCACCAGGATGAAGCCGCCGCCGATGCCCATGATGGCGCCGATGAAGCCGATCACGATGCCGACGACCACGACCGGAATCACCGAGAGATAGATCTTCGAGCGCTTGAACCGCATCTTCAGCGGCAAGCCGTGGATCCAGTTGTGCGTGCGCCGTGGCGGCAGCGCGCCGCGCCGGGTCCGCATCAACGCGCGCAGGGCTTCCGAGAACATCAGGCTGCCGACGGTGGTGAGCAGCACGACGTAGGAGAGCGCGATCATCAGGTCGAGCTGGCCGAGCGCCCGCAGCTGCGTGAAGGTCCAGACGCCGAGCGTCGTGCCCGCCACGCCGCCGCAGAGCAGGACGCTTGCCAGCGCCGGATCGATCGCGCGCCGTCGCCAGTAGGAGAGGGCGCCGGAAAAGGACGAGGCCGCGATATGGCTCGCGACGGAGGCGACCGCGACCGCCGGCGTGATGCCGATGAAGATCAGAAGCGGCGTCATCAGGAAGCCGCCGCCGATCCCGAACATGCCGGACACGAAGCCCACCGCGGCGCCCATCGCCAGCACCAGGAAGACGTTGACCGGAAGATCGGCGATCGGAAGATAGAGCTGCATTGAACCACGCACCGGCGAGATGGATCGACGAACGCGGAATGCTCGCGGAAAGGACGGAACGATTGCCGCGCCCCTCAATAGCGGAATTCGCTGGCGGGCGGGACCGGGAACTTCGCGCGTGGTGAATGCGTCAAGTGAGATCAGTCGGCTGTTCACCGCGCGCCGCGGCTCCCGCCACCTTCTCCGCTGTCATGCCCCGGCTTGACCGGGGCATCCAGTACGCCGCGCCCGTTGTTGTGACAGCGAGCTCCTCAACGCCGGCCTCTGGAATACTGGGTCGCCCGGTCAAGCCGGGCGACGACAAGAAGCCGCTTAATGCGCCGCGGAAGCCGAGCGCTTGGTTGCGGCTTGCTTCGGCGCCGGCTTTGCGCTCGCCTGCGGCGCGCTGTCCCAGCCGCCGTTCGGGGTCGCAACGTTGACGGCGTCGTCGGGCTGTGGCTCGGCGCTGAAGGTCTGGATCGCGAGCTTGGCGGCGGCGAGCGATTGCGGGTCGAGGCGCTTGGCGACGTCGTCGCGCTTGCCGGCCGCGTCGGCGTCGCCCTGCGCGGCCGCCAGGCTGAACCATTTGTAGGATTCGGCGAGGTTCTGCTCGACGCCGATGCCGCGGGCATAGAGGATGCCGAGGTTGAACTGGCTGTCGGCGACGCCGCGATCGGCCGCCTTGCGGAACCACTGCGCCGCGCTCTTGTAGTTGGCGCCGCGGCCGCCGCCGTCGGCATCGAGCACCGCGAGATTGTGCATCGCCTTGGCGTTGCCGCGCTCGGCGGCCTGCGTGTAGTAGCGGCGGGCGATGTCGGCGTCCTTCTTCACGCCAAGGCCCTTTTCGTAGAGCGTGCCGAGGCGGAAGGTCGCGGGCACCACGCCGGCCTGCGCCGCGCGGTCGTACCATTTCGCGGCTTCGTCGTAATTCGTGGCGACGCCCTTTCCTTCCGCAAAGCGCACGCCGATCTCATAGGCCGCGGTCGCATCGCCCTTCATCGCGGCGGTGCGCAGGCTAGGGCCGCCGATACCGTCAGGCAGTCGCTCGCTCGGCGGCACCTGGACGAGGCCGAGCCTGGCGCGGCTCGTGCCCGACAGCGCGCCGGTGACGTCGCTGGAGGCCGGCGGCGGCACCGCCGCCGCCGGAGCGGGGGGGATTTCAACCGAGGCCGAGCTGCCCGGATTGGCGGCAGGTGCTGGCGGGGCGTTGTTCTGGGATTGCCGTCCGATCGGCGTCGGCGAGGTCATCGACGGCGTGATCTGTTCCGGCGCGGCTGGCCTGGTCTCGACCGGCGATGGCGCGGCCTGCGGTGCCGGTTCGCTCGGATTGTCCTGCATCGCCTGCGGCGTCGGTGACGGGCCGCCGCCTTCGAGCAGGTTCATCGCCATCTTGAAGGTGCCGAGCACGATCACGACCACGCTCGCGCCGACCAGCAGCGAGCGGATCTTCGAGGTGATGGTCGAGGCACCTTCCTGGCCCTTGTCCTTGGCGCGGGCAATCGCGGCCTTGGCGCCACGGGCCGGCTTCTCGGGCGGCTGCGCGGCGGCAGCTTGTGCCGCGCGGCGCGCGGCCGCGATGAAGCTCGACGACGACACCGGCTCTTTCGGTGCGGCGGGGATTTCGCTGATCGCGCTTTCGGAGGCGGCGATGCGCTCGGACGGCGTGGCAACGCGCCCGCCCGGCCGCGTGCCCGGTTCGAGCGGATGATCCGGCGGCAATTCCGGCGCGAGCGCGGCCCGCCCGGGGGCAGTGTGCGGCTCCAGGATTTCGCTGATCGCACGCGGCGGCAAGGGTGGTGCGACTTGCGGTGCCGCCGGCGGCGGGACGGCGGGCGCGGCGGCGTGGAATTCGCGCGGCGCGGCGACGAAGGCGGAGTGCGGCGGCTGCTGCATGGCAGCCGGGTTCGGCAGCTCCGGCTTCGGATCGTATTTCGGCGGCTGTGCTTGCGGTCGCGGCTCACGCGCCACCGGCGCGGGCTCCATCGGCGCGGCCATCGGCATCGGTATCGGCTGCGGTGCAGGGGCCGGCGGCGCGGTGCGCACTGCGCGCAGATCGCCCTCGATCATGGAGAGGCGATCGACGACGTGGCCGAGCGCACTGTGCACGGCGTCGAGCGAGTCCTGGGTGCTGCGGTTGGTCTCGGCCTGGCTGAAGCGGATGTCGGAGAGCTCGCGCTTGACGAGATCGACCACGCCCGAATCGACCGGCGGCGCCGAGCTGCGGCTTTCTGCGAGGGCCGCATAGGTCGCCTGCTGCCGCTCCAGGTGGCGGAGGATGTCGTGCAGCCCGTCCTCGACGCGGCTCAAATTGCCGTTGCGCGGATCGGAGGCGGCTTCGATCCGTTCCAGCAGATAGGAGACGCGCTGCTCGAGATGCGCGAAGGTGGATGTGGAATCGTTGCCGACCTGCATGCGGTCGAAACGGTCCGACAGCGCGCGGATCGCGGCTTCCAGATGCTCGGTGCTCTCGGATGGCTGGGGCCGCTCGCGGGTTTCGAGCGCGGCGGTGAGCGCGGCGATGCGCTGCTCCAGCACCGCAAAACCGTCGCCGTGGCCGGACGCGCGGGTGATCTGGTCGACCTTGGACGACAGCAGCTGCACGTCATCGGAAAGCCGTGCCAGCGCCTCGTTGGACGCGACGTTCGAGACGATGCCGCGCAGCGCCGAGATCGCGCCTTCGAGCTGCTGCACTGTCGAGGGATCGTCATTGGCGCGCAGGATCAGATCGAGCTTGGCACCGAGATTGCGGATCGCCTCGTCGTAGCCGGTGAGCTGCTCGGCCGGCGTCAGCGTGCGCAGCACCTGCTTGATGTCGGACAGCGCATGCTCGATGCCGGACAGGACCTGACCGTCGGTGCCGTTGGACCGGGTCTCGTCGATGCGACGGTGCAGCGAGCGGATCTCGTTCTCGATCGATTCGATCGCGCGCCGCGGCATCGCCTCGGTGATGGCCGCACGGATTTCCGCAAGCTCGCTGCGGAAGGCGGCGATCGCCTGCTCGGTATTGTCGGGACGCTGCAGCGACTCGATCTGGCTCGTGATCCTGAGCAGATGGCGTTCGAGCGACGAGAAGTCCGGCCCCGGCTGCGGTGGCGGCGGCGTGTAGGCAGGCGCGGGCGGCGCCATCGGGGGTGCCGAAGGAGCGGCCCAGGGAGCTGCATTGGGCGCGATCGACGGTGCGGCACGCGGCGGCATCTGCCTGGGCGTAAAGCCGTCGAGTTCGCTCTGGCGCGCGGTGATCTCGGCGACCGCGACGTCGAACGATGCCGGGCTCAGGGGTGGTGAGCTGCGATAGACCTGCGCGGCCGCGCGCTCGACGGCATCGGCCTGGCGCTGGCGCGTGTCGGCCGGGGCAGGGCGGGGGGCCTGCGGCTGCTGCGGTTGCCGCTGCGGACGGGAGATTTGCGACAGGCGCGCATCGAGCCGCGAGATCGCGTCATTGAGCTGGCGCGCGACGCCCTGCTCGCGCGAGACGTCCTGACGCGGAGCGGGCTTTGAAATCCGTTCGATCTGCTGGGTGATCGCGTCGAGCCGCTGGTGGATGTCGGCGACTTCGCGGCTCTCCTGGCTTGGTCCCTGGCTCGGCACGTGTTGCGGACGCTGGTCGTAGGGTCCGCGAAAGTTCGGCGGGGCAGTCTCGCC
>NZ_AJQE01000039.1 GCF_000261685.1 Bradyrhizobium genomosp. I (2014)
CATGCCGGCTCTGCGCGCAGCAGCTTCGGCCCGCTCCCGGACGGATGGATCGATGCCGTCGACACTCCACGATACGCGCGAATTCATGACTCTGTCCGGTTCCGACTCCGGCGCCCCACCCGGCGCCTCCAGCCTCCCCACGCGTTCCGGTTGTAAGTACAATCGAATTTGGCGCGGGTCGTCTGCCTCGAAGACCGACTTTTTCCTGTTACGGTAAATAACGGGTTAAGGAACGCCTCGCCGCTGTCTTAAAGTTGGGCGGGGGGAACCGGGAGCTGCTTGTCATCCCACAAATGGTGTCATGCTCCGCGGAAGCGCCGCGGCTTCTCCATTCCAACCGCGCCGCCTCGGGAATACTGGATCGTCCGCCTTCGCGGACGATGACAGCGAAATATGTGGCACGCCGCTGGTGATCGGTGCGCGCACCGTTCACCCCTTCCTCTCACGCTTGCCGTCCTCCAGCGGTACCACCGTGGCCTTGCCGCTCATCGCCGAGAGCGCCTCGAGTGTCTCCTCGCAGAAATCGGCCACCATCTGCTCGTGCCGAGCCCCTAAGCGGAGCAGGAGCAAATTGCCGAGATCGAGCTGGCCTTCCGCCGTGCCGTCGGGGAATCGCTTCTTCAGGATGCGCTCGTAATTGGCGTGGCGGTCGCGGTGATGCTCGAGCCGGGCCATCAAATCGGCGCGCAGCGGCTCGATGTCGATGCTGTCGAGGGCATGGAGGCGGACCAGGAGGTCGTCCTTGGTCGAGGCCGGCGTGCTTGGCCGCGCGGCCCAGTGCCGCAGCGCTGTTCTGCCTTCGGGGGTGAGCGTATACACTAGTTTGTTGGGCTTGCCCGATTGCACGACCTCGCGTCCCTGGATGTAGCCGCGATCGCGCAGCTTGGAGAGCTCGCGGTAGATTTGCTGGTGGTCGGCCTTCCAGAAGAAGCCGATCGAGGAATCGAACGTCTTGGCGAGCTCGTAGCCCGTCATCGGACGTTCCGTCAGGCATGCGAGGATCGCGTCGCCCAGTGCCATGACCGGCCTCCTGTTCTCGACCTTGTCCAACTGGCTTGACTTTATGCGCATCGGCGCATATGCGTCAATGTGCATATGAGGCGACCCTTGGGATGGGGCCAAAGACCCCGCCCGAAAATCCAGCGAAATCAAGCTGGGCGCTACTGTGCATGGGGTTGTTTTCGCGTTTTTTTGCCAAGGCTCCTGGAAAGCCCTTTAGGGAGGCACCCGACAATGACCGGCCTCGATTCCTGGTACGCCTACATGAAGTCCCAAGATCGCGCTCAAGCCCGCACCGCGCTCTGGGACTTGCTGCACCCCGATGCCGTGTTCGAAAGCCCCGTGGTGCACACGCCGCAGCGCGGCCGCGACATCACCTTCAAATACCTCGCCAGCGCCGAGAAGGTGCTCGGCGGTCCCGGCTTCAGCTATGTCGGCGAGTGGAAGAGCGCTGATGGCGCCGTGCTCGAATTCAAGAATGTGATCGATGGCATCGAGATCAATGGCGTCGACATCATCAGCTTCGATACTGAGGGACGCATCACGCATTTCAAGGTGATGGTGCGGCCGCTGAAAGCGATCAACATGCTGCACCGCCTGATGGCAGAGCAGCTTGCCGCCGTCCAATCATAGGCCCAACATCATCCCTTCGAGGCCCAAACACTTCAAGGACATGCCGGGAGAACACCATGCCGATCTATAAAGCCCCCGTCGAAGACGTGAACTTCCTGCTCAACGACGTCTTCCAGATCGACCGCTACGACAATCTGCCGGGCTTCTCCGACGCGTCGAGCGACGTGCGCGAAGCGATTCTGGGCGAAGCCGCCAAGCTCGCCGAAGAGGTGCTTCAGCCGCTGAATCGTGTGGGCGATCTCGAAGGCTGCAAGCGCACTGAGGACGGCAGCGTCGCCACGCCGAAGGGCTTCAAGGAGGCGTTCAGGCAGGTCGCCGAGGGCGGATGGCTCGGCCTGTCGGCCCCGACTGAATATGGCGGGCAGGGCCTGCCGGTGACGCTGAGCCAGGCGGTCAACGAATTCCAGATCTCCGCCAACATGGCGTTCTCGATGTATGGCGGCCTCACCATGGGCGCGACCGCGGCCCTCCTGGTGCACGGCACGCCGGAGCAGAAGCAGACCTACGTTCCGAAGATGATCGCCGGCGAATGGACCGGCACCATGAACCTGACCGAGCCGCATTGCGGCACCGATCTCGGCATGCTCCGCACCAAGGCGGTGCGCCAGCCCGACGGCAGCTTCAAGATCACGGGCACCAAGATCTTCATTTCGGCCGGCGAGCACGATCTCGCCGACAACATCATCCACCTCGTGCTCGCCCGTATCGAGGGCGCGCCCGCCGGCATCAAGGGCGTGTCGCTGTTCGTGGTGCCCAAGTTCCTTGTGAAGCCGGATGGCTCAGTCGGTGCGCGCAACGGCGTCGTCTGCGGCTCGATCGAGCACAAGATGGGCATCCACGGCAATTCCACCTGCGTGATGAACTACGACAACGCCACCGGCTGGCTGATCGGCGAAGAGAACAAGGGCATGCAGGGCATGTTCGTGATGATGAACGAGGCCCGCCTCGGCGTCGCCGTGCAGGGCCTCGCGCAGTCCGAGGTCGCCTATCAGAACGCCGTCGCCTATGCGCGCGAGCGCATCCAGGGCCGCGCGCTCACCGGCGCCAAGGCGCCGGACAAGCAGGCTGACCCGATCATCGTGCACCCCGACGTGCGCCGCACGCTGCTTTCGATCCGCGCCTTCAACGAGGCCGCGCGCGCCTTCGTGATCTGGACCGCGCTGAAGAGCGACGTCGCCCACCGCTCCGAAGATCCCAGGGATCGCCAGGCCGCCGACGACCACATGGGCCTGATGACGCCGGTGCTGAAGGGCTTCCTCACCGACTACGGTTTCGCCAACGCGGTGCAGGCGCAGCAGATGTATGGCGGCCACGGCTACATCGCCGAGCAGGGCATGGAGCAGTTCGTGCGCGATGCGCGCATCGCCATGATTTATGAAGGCGCCAACGGCATCCAGGCGCTCGACCTCGTCGGCCGCAAGCTGCCGCGCGACGGCGGCCGCGCCATCATGGCCTTCTTCGGCGAGGTGATGGCCTTCGCCAAGGAGAACGGCGGCGACGAGGCGCTGAAGCCGTTCATCGTGCCGCTTTCGACCTCGCTCGGCCATCTCCAGCAGGCCACGACCTGGCTGATGCAGAATGCGATGGCGAAGCCGGACAATGCCGGCGCCGCCGCGACCGACTATCTGCATCTGTTCGGCTTCGTCACGCTCGGCTATATGTGGGCGAAGATGGCCAAGGTGACGCTAGGGAAGATTGCCGAGAGCGGGGCGAGCCCCTATCTCTCGACCAAGCTCGTCACCGGCCGCTTCTTCATGGAGCGGATGCTGCCGGAGACCGCGGCCAATCTCGCGCGTATCCAGGCCGGCTGCGCCACCATCATGGAATTGCCGGCGGAAGCGTTCTGAGCCTGCTTCCGCAGCCTGCTCCCAACCGCATCTGAACATCACATCAGGAGGGCGTCATGCCTGAGGCATTCATCTACGACCACGTTCGCACCCCGCGCGGCCGCGGCAAGGCGGACGGCGCGCTGCACGAGGTCACGGCGCTCGCGCTCGCCACCGTGCCACTGAAGGCGCTGAAGGACCGCAACAGCCTGCCGGAAGATTCGGTCGACGACGTCGTGCTCGGCGTGGTCGATCCCGTCGGCGAGGCTGGTTCCGACATCGCGCGCTTCGCCGCGCTGAAGGCCGGCCTCGGCGATGCCGTGCCCGGCGTGCAGATCAGCCGCTTCTGCGCGTCCGGCCTCGATGCCGTGAACTTCGCTGCGGCGCAGATCATGAGCGGCCAGCATGACCTGGTGATCGGCGGCGGCGCCGAATCGATGAGCCGCGTCGGCATCGGCGCCTCCGGCGGCGCTTGGCCGATGGATCCCTCGATTGCGGTGCCTGCCTATTTCATGCCGCAGGGCGTCTCGGCCGATCTGATCGCGACCAAGTACGGTTTCTCGCGTGACGACGTCGACGCCTACGCCGTGCAGAGCCAGCAGCGCGCGGCCAAGGCCTGGGACGAGGGTCGATTCGACAAGTCGGTGGTGCCGGTCAAGGACATCAACGGCCTCACCATCCTCGCCAGGGACGAGCACATGCGTCCCTCGACCACGATGCAGTCGCTGGCGCAGCTGCAGCCGTCGTTCACGATGATGGCGCAGATGGGCGGCTTCGACGGCGTCGCGGTGCAGTCGCATCCGGAGGTCGAGCGCGTCAATTACGTGCACCACGCCGGCAATTCGTCGGGCATCGTCGACGGCGCCGGCGCCGTGCTGCTCGGCAGCAAGGAAGCGGGCGCGAAGTACGGCATGAAACCGCGGGCAAAAATCCGCGCGTTCGCGAACATCGGCTCTGAGCCTGCGATGATGCTGACCGGTCCGGTCGACGTCACCGAAAAGCTGTTCGCGCGTTCCGGCATGAAGAAGTCGGACATCGACCTGTTCGAGCTCAACGAGGCCTTCGCCTCCGTCGTGCTGCGCTACATCCAGGCCTTCGACATCGACAACGCCAGGATCAACGTCAATGGCGGCGCGATCGCGCTCGGCCATCCGTTAGGGGCGACCGGCGCGATGATCCTCGGCACCGTGCTCGACGAGCTCGAGCGCACCAACAAGTCCACCGCCCTGGTGACGCTGTGCATCGGCGGCGGCATGGGCACCGCGACCATCATCGAGCGCGTCTGACGAACTGCCGTAGGGTGGGTTAGCGCAGCGTAACCCACCTTTTCTGTTTCCGCGGATGAAGACAGTGGTGGATTACGCCTTCGGCTAACCCATCCTACGAGATCACCATCAATCGCCGCGCCTGAGACCGGCTGCGGCACCGAGGAGCAACCAACATGTCGTACAAGAACTTCAAGGTTGAAACCGATTCCGACGGTATCGCGCTCGTCACCTGGGACATCCCGGGCCGTTCGATGAACGTGCTCGACGAGACCTCGACCAATGAGTTGGAGGCGATCGTCAAGGCGACCACGGCGGACGCCGCGGTGAAGGGCGTCGTTATCACCTCCGCGAAAGAAGCATTCTGTGCCGGCGCCGACCTCTCCATGCTCGAGGGCATGAACCAGGCCTACGCCAAGGTGTTCAAGGAGCAGGGCGAGACTGCGGCGAACCAGATGCTGTTCGACCAGAGCCGCCGCTTCTCGCTGGTGCTGCGCTCGATCGAGACGTCGGGCAAGCCGTGGGCGGCCGCGATCAACGGCCTCGCGCTCGGCGGCGGCTTCGAGATCACGCTGTGCTGCCATTATCGCGTCGCGGCCGAAAACCCCAAGACGCGTCTCGGCCTGCCCGAGGTCAAGGTCGGCCTGTTCCCCGGCGCCGGCGGGACCCAGCGCGTGCCGCGCCTGGTGCCCCCGCAGGACGCGATGACGATCCTGCTCAAGGGCGATCCCGTCACGGTCGAGAAGGCCAAGGCGCTGAATTTGATTCACGCCATCGTTCCCGCCGCCGACCTCGTCAAGGCCGCGAAGGATTGGATCAGGGGCGGCGGCAAGGCCGTCGCGCCCTGGGATGAGAAGGGCTTCAAGCTCCCAGGCGGCCCGGTGTTCTCCAAGGCCGGCATGATGATGTTCCCGGCCGGCAACGCGATCTACCGCCGCGAGACCTACGACAACTATCCGGCCGCGCGCGCCATCATGAGCTGCGTCTACGAGGGCCTGCAGCTGCCGATCGATGCCGCGCTGCGCGTGGAGTCGCGCTACTTCACCTCGGTGCTGCGCTCGAAGGAAGCGGCCGCGATGATCCGCAGCCTGTTCCTGTCGATGCAGGAGCTCAACAAGGGCGCGCGCCGCCCGAAGGACGTAGCCCCGACCAAGGTGAAGAAGATCGCCGTGATCGGCGCCGGCTTCATGGGTGCGAGCGTCGGCTACGTCTCGGCCCGCGCCGGCCTCGACGTCGTCCTGATCGACCGCGACCAGGAGAGTGCCGACAAGGGCAAGGCACATGCGCAGAAGGTGATCGAGGAGCAGATCAAGAAGGGCCGTGCCAAGCCTGGTGACGCCGAAGCGCTGCTCGCGCGCATCACGCCGACGGCGGACTATGCCGCGCTGAAGGACGTCGACCTCGTCATCGAGGCCGTGTTCGAGGACCGCAAGGTCAAGGCCGAGACCTTCGCCAAGGCGCAGCAATATCTCAAGCCCGACGTGATCTTCGCGTCGAACACTTCGACGCTGCCGATCACTTCTCTTGCTGAATCCTTCAAGGATCAGGGCAAGTTCGTCGGCATCCACTTCTTCTCGCCGGTCGAGAAGATGATGCTGGTCGAGATCATCCTCGGCAAGAACACCGGCGATGTCGCGCTTGCGACCGCGCTCGACTACGTCCGCCAGATCGGCAAGACGCCGATCGTGGTCAACGATTCTCGCGGCTTCTTCGCCAACCGCTGCGTCGGCCGCTATGTCGCCGAAGGCAACGAGATGTTCCTCGAGGGCGTGCCGCCGGCGATGATCGAGAACTGCGCCAAGATGGCCGGCATGCCGGTCGGCCCGCTCTCGCTGTCGGATGAAGTCGCGCTCGACCTTGGGCTCAAGATCATGAAGGCGACGGAGGCCGATCTCGGCCCCAACGCCATCAATCCCGATCAGAAGAAGCTGATGGTGGAGATGGTCGAGAAGCAGGGCCGCTTGGGGCGCAAGAACAGCAAGGGCTTCTACGACTATCCCGAGAAGGGCAAGGGCCAGAAGAGCCTGTGGCCGGGCTTGTCGGCGCTGCAGCCGAAGCAGCTCGACCCTGATACGCTCGATATCGAGGAACTGAAGCAGCGCTTCCTGGTGGTGCAGGCGGTGGAAGCCGCGCGCACGGTGGAGGACCACGTCATCACCGATCCGCGCGAGGCGGATGTCGGCTCGATCCTCGGCTTCGGCTTTGCGCCGTTCACCGGCGGTACGCTGTCCTATATCGACTTCATGGGCACGAAGAAGTTCGTCGAGCTCTGCCGCAAGCTCGAGGCGAAATACGGCTCGCGCTTCACGCCGCCGAAGCTGCTCGAGGAGATGGCTGCGAAGGGCGAGACCTTCTACGGCCGCTTTGCGCCGAAGAAGGCGGCGGCCTGAGTGAGCTGTTGCCCGTAGGGCACGCAGAAACAAAGGGCCGGATCATCGATCCGGCCTTTCTTATTTTCCGACTGGCGCGCCGGCGGGGCGACGCTCGCTCGGCCCTGGCACCGCTCTTGCTGATGTTCCACGGGATGGCCCATTGGCGTTGAAGGTGTCCCGCAATGATCCCCACGGTGTTTCAAGACAGCGCAGCCGGCGTTGCGATGAGATACGCCCCCTTGTTGCTGCAGGGGCGGCCGTGGCCGCGCCGCAGGCTGCTCCGGCGGCGCAGAAAAATTCCTTCGTGGGGCGGCCTCGTCCTACTCGTCCTCCTTCTTGATATCGCGATGGCCGTGCTTGCCTGGCTCGCCGTCGATGTCGTCCTGCATTGAGAGCTCGCCCCTGTGCAGGTGGAACGTCGCCGCCAGATAGGCGAGCTGGCCGGCAATCAGGCAGCCGACGACGATTGGAATGCCCGTCCAAAGTCCAAAGCCCGAGGTCTGAAGGACTGTCGCGGCAAGGATCGCGGTCGCCGGCGAGACCAGTAGCAGAGTCCAGACTCGGAAGATCAGCCCCGTCGCGAGGCCGGTGATTGCGCTCGCGAGCAGGAGAAGGAGTACAGCCGTCACAATAGCTTCCCGGTCCAGTGGTCTGCGTCGTGTTCCCTCGCTGAAGCTGAGCCAAGTGGAGTGCTCTCACAAGGATGGCGACGGCCGCGGCGCATACAACGCAGAGTTATTGTTAACCCCGACAATGCTCGTAAAATTGATGTCAGCGCGTTTTGAATCTTCGGATTCCGCAAATGGTGAGAGCAAGGAGCCTGATCATCGATCCGAGTCTTCGTCGCCTCGCCTGTCGTGCTCCGCGAACAGCGGACCAAAGCTCCTGCGCAGATCGGAAGGGGCGGGAATTCAGCCTGCGGCGCTCGGAACCATCGCGGACCGGCGCCCGCGCCTCGGCCGGGGCCTGACGGCGATCTTCTGGACAATCACCGGGCCTTCGGTCACGATCTCACCGCTGTCGAGGCCCGGCGCAGGGACCTGCCCCTCAGGGTTCAGCTTCAGATATTCCTCGCCATTTTCGAGCTTCCTGGCGCCGATTCGACCTCGACCAGATCATAGGGCGGGCCGGCTTTCAGGAGGGCGATGTGGCGACAGCGAGCAGGCACCGGCCGAATCGTACGGGTTTCACGGAATTTCTCCGCCTGATGCTTGGTTCGGCCGAAAGAGCAACTACATGCACTTGCTTGAAATAGTCAAGATTGATGCAGGTGCATCGAATGGAGTAAGAGACGGGCGACGAGCTTGAGCGGGACCATGAAACGCAAACCATCGACCGAGGCAACAGCCGCCTGGATCCGCCTGATGCGGGTGCAGAGCCGCGTGCTCGATTGCGTCGAGCAGGACTTGAAGAAGGCCGGCTTCCCACCGCTGGCCTGGTACGATGCGCTGCTCGAATTGTCGCGGGCGCCCTCGGGCGAATTGCGGCCGGTCGAACTCGAACGGCAGATGCTGATCCCGCAATATTCCACCTCGCGGCTGATCGACCGCCTGGTCGACGAGGGCCTCGCCTCGCGGCGCGAATGCAAGATCGACAAGCGCGGCCAGTTCGTCGAGATCACGGAGGCCGGCCGCGAGCTGCAGAAGCGGATGTGGGGCGCCTATTCGGCTGCGATCGAGAAATATGTCGGTTCGAAATTGTCTGATGCCGACGCTGTCAAGCTCAGCGGTCTGCTCGATCGCCTGGGCTGCTCGTGCGGCGAGATGAAACTGCCGCCCGCGGGCGTCAACGAAAGCATGCCGTCGCGATGATCGCGCGGCAAACCCGCTCGTCCGCGCAACCGGTGGGTTCGCGGACCATCCCTGTCACCCGCGCGCGTTCGGTCGAAGCGCTTTTGATTAGAGTTTGATATGGCGCGAGACCAGATCGATATGACGCCGATGCAATCACGCGACGAGCTCGTCGCGTGGTTCGAGGCCGGCTGCAAGGACCCGTCCGAATTCCGCCTGGGCACCGAGCACGAGAAGACGCCGTTCACGCTCGAAGGCCACCGTCCCGTGCCTTACGAGGGCGCACGCGGCATCGGCGCGCTGCTCGAGGGCATGAAGCTCCTGCTCGGCTGGGAGCCCATCATGGAGAAGGGCAACATCATCGGCCTCTACGACGTCACCGGCGGTGGCGCGATCTCGCTTGAGCCGGGCGGGCAGTTCGAGCTGTCCGGCGCGCCGGTCGAGAACGTGCACCAGACCCAGAGCGAGTTGATGGCGCACCTTGCCCAGGTGCGCGAGATCGCAACACCGCTCGGCATCGGCTTCCTCGGGCTCGGCATGACGCCGTCCTGGTCGCGCGCCGATATCCCGGTGATGCCCAAGGGTCGCTACAAGATCATGACCAATTACATGCCGAAGGTCGGTCGGTACGGCCTCGACATGATGTACCGGACCTGCACGGTGCAGACCAATCTCGACTTCTCCTCCGAAGCCGACATGGTCAAGAAGCTGCGCGTCTCGCTCGCGCTGCAGCCGGTCGCCACCGCGCTGTTCGCCAATTCGCCGTTCACCGAGGGCAAGCCGAACGGCTTCCTCTCTTTTCGGTCCGAAATCTGGCGCGACACCGACAACGCGCGTTCGGGCATGATGCCGTGGGCGTTCGAGGACGGCATGGGGTTCGAGCGCTATGTCGACTACGCGCTCGACGTGCCCATGTATTTCGTCAAGCGCGACGAGGAGTACATCGACGTGTCGGGGTCCTCGTTCCGCGCGTTCTTCGACGGCCGCAACAACAACCTTCCGGGCCAGCGTCCGACGCTGTCGGACTGGGCCAACCATCTCTCGACCATCTTCCCGGAAGTGCGGCTCAAGCGCTATCTCGAGATGCGCGGTTCCGACGGCGGCCCGTGGGGCCGGTTACCGGCTTTGCCGGCGTTCTGGGTCGGGCTGCTCTACGACGACGCTTCGCTCGATGCCGCCTGGGACATGGTGAAGCACTGGACCGTGCATGAGCGTCAGGCGCTGCGCGACGACGTGCCGCGCTTCGGCTTCAAGGCGCGGATCAGGGACCGCTATCTGTTCGAGATCGCCAAGGAGTGCCTCGTTCTTGCGCATGCCGGCCTGCGCCGGCGCGGCCGGATCGACCAGCTTGGCCGCGACGAGACCCGGCACCTCGAGCCGCTCGATCGCATCATCGATTCCGGCCGGACGCCGGCGGAGGAGATGCTGGAGAAGTTCAACGGTCCCTGGAAGGGCTCGGTGGAACCGGCCTACGCGGAGTACGCGTTCTAGACCTTTAGGCCAACGACGGGAGTTGAGCCGTTCATCGCCCGTACAGGTTTGCGGCGATCAAATGACCGGCTGAAAAAACCTGAGCGTCGTCAATAATTCGAAAGCTGTTCCGATGGGGAAGGGCCATCTGACCGGAGCCATCGTGGCAAAGGTCCTGGCAAGCGTCGTGGCATGTGTCGCGCTGCTATCGCTCGCATTCGCGAGTGTGCCGGCGCGCGCCCAGACCGCGTTCGACCGCCCCGGCGGTGACTATTTCAGCACGCCGGTCGTGTCGGGTGATCCCGAGGATTGCGCGCTGCTGTGCGAGCGTGATCGCCGCTGCCGCTCCTGGAGCTTCAGCTATCCCGACGTCGAGGGCGGCTCGGCGGTGTGCTGGCTGAAGAACACCGTGCCGGCGCGCGTGCCGGGGAGTTGCTGTATCTCGGGGGTGCGTGGCGCCGGCGTGATCGAGCCGCGGGTCGAGGGCGTCGAGACGTCGATCGACCGCCCCGGCGGCGATCTGCGCAATTTCGAGCTGAAGGTGGGGGAAGGCGTGGAGGTCTGCAAGGCTGCGTGTACCGCCGACAACAAATGCCGCGCCTTCACCTATGCCCGCCCCGGCTACACCGGGCGAGAGGCGCACTGTTTCCTGAAGAGGGAAATCAAGCCGCCGCGCCGCAAGGCGGGATTCACGTCGGGCGTGGTGCGGTAGTGTTCGTATTCGTGCGCCGGACGCAGTGCGGCGCTCCTTCAGCGCCGCACTGCAGAGCGGGGGCCCATGCCACAGCGCATTCGGTTGCGCCATGGGTTCCGGCTCTGCGCCGCATCGTTTCACGATGCGCCTTGTCCGGGACACGTCAGGCTTATGCATCCGCCCCGATCACCGTGAGCTCCGGCCACAGAGCCTTCCATCGCGCAGCCTTCGCCTCGTAATTGGCGATGGAAAAATTTGGCGCCCGGTTGGGCCGCACGATCAGCCTTGCGACGTCATCGAATCCGTGGGGAGCATAGACGTCGAAACTCTCGCCCGCGCGTCTCGCTCCGATTTGCGTATTCTGCGTCAGGAAGCGATCGATGCCGTCGGTCGAGCGCGCCAGCGGCGGATAGGGCAGGCCATGCTTGTCGGGGTACCACAGATGCACCCGCGCCTGGTTGCGGACCTCGACCTTGGCGCCAAGATGCGCGAGCCGCGCATGCAGCCTGCGGAGCACCGCGTCCTCCGCTTCCCACGAGGTATCGGAATCGAAATAGAACACGTCGTAGTCGGCGATGCCGTGGTCGATCGCGCGGCCCGTGAGCACGTTCCACACTGTCTGCACCAGGCATCCTGCGACCAGCCACGCATCCGGCAGCCCGTGTCGCGCCAGTTCATCGATGATCGCGACGTTGACTGGATTCTTCAGCGCGGTTGCGAGGAATTCGTCGCGGTTCATCGTGAGGGTGGCGCGTGCTGCCGCTCAATGCACCGCGGTGAAGAACCGTGCCAACCTGAACCCGGACAGCCAGGTCCATACCGGCTGGCCGCGCATGCCGAGATCCCAGGAGCCGAGCACCGCATCCGCACGGCCGATCAGATTGTCGATCGGCAGCAGGCCGACGCCGCCGGACCTCAGCGGCACGCGGCTGTCGGCGGAATTGTCGCGGTTGTCGCCGAGCACGAAAAGCTGGCCGGGCGGCACCGTCACCTCGGGCGTGTTGTCGAGCGGGCCGTTGTCGCGCATCTTGAAGATCAGATGCGAGACGCCGTTCGGCAGCGTCTCGACATAGCGGTAGGCAGGCTCGCTGCTGCCATTGTCGTTCTCGGCCGCACCGACGCCGTCCGGCTTGAGTTCGGCGGGGCGGTCGTTGATGAAGAGCTGACCCTGCCGCATCTGGATGCGGTCGCCGGGCAGACCCACGACGCGCTTGACCCAGGCCTGCGAGCGATCGCCGGGCCAGCGGAACACGACGACGTCGCCGAGTTTCGGCGTCTCCGCGAAGACGCGGCCGCTCTCGGGCAGGTTGATCTGAATCGGCAGCGACGAGGTGCCGTAGCCATAGGGGAATTTCGAGGCGAGCAGCGCATCGCCGATCAACAGCGTCGGCTCCATCGAGCCCGATGGCACGTAGAACGGCTCGGCGAGCGCGCCCTTGGCGATGAAGACCGCAGCGACGATGCCGGCGAGCTGCACGAGTTGCCCACCCCAGCCGCTGCTTTTCCGCTTCGGGGTGACAGTTGCTTTCTCAACGCTCATGCGCCCGTTCCACCCACCGTGATGCGTTCCATCAGAAGCGACGGCTGGCCGACGCCGACAGGCACGCCCTGGCCGTTCTTGCCGCAGGTGCCGATGCCGGTATCGAGCGCAAGGTCGTTGCCGATCATGCGGATGCGATGCAGGTCGGTCGGCCCGTTGCCGATCAGCATGGCGCCCTTGAGCGGGGCCCCTAACTTGCCGTTCTCGATCTTGTAGGCCTCGGTGCACTGGAACACGTATTTGCCCGAGGTGATGTCGACCTGGCCGCCGCCGAAATTCGCGGCGAAGACGCCATTCTTCACCGAGCTAAGGATCTCGGCCGGATCGCGGTCGCCCGCGAGCATGTAGGTGTTGGTCATGCGCGGCATCGGCACATGGGCATAGCCCTGGCGACGGCCGTTGCCGGTCGGCTTCATGTTCATCAGGCGCGCGTTCTGGCGGTCCTGCATGTAGCCGACGAGGATGCCGTCCTCGATCAGCACGGTGCGGTTGGTCGGCGTGCCCTCGTCGTCGATCGACAACGAGCCGCGCCGCGAGGCAATGGTGCCGTCATCCACCACGGTGACGCCCTTGGCCGCGACCTGCTGGCCCATCAAGCCGGCGAACGCAGAGGTCTTCTTGCGGTTGAAGTCACCCTCCAAGCCGTGGCCGACCGCTTCATGCAGCATCACGCCGGGCCAGCCGGCCCCGAGCACGACGTCCATCTCGCCGGCGGGAGCAGGAACAGATTCCAGATTGACGAGCGCTTCGCGCAGCGCCCCGTCGGCGGCCTCGCGCCAGTTCCTGCTCTCGATGAATTCGGCATAGCCGGCGCGGCCGCCATAGCCCTTGCTGCCGCTCTCCTGGCGGTCGCCCTGGCCGGCGACAACCGAGATGTTGACGCGTACCAGCGGACGGATGTCGCGATAGCTCTCGCCGTCGGGCCGCAGGATCTCGACGACCTGCCAGGTCGCCCCGAGACTGACGCTGACCTGCCGAACCCGCGGATCCTTGTCGCGCAAATAGGCGTCGATCTCGGCCAGCAGCTTGACCTTGGTCTCGAAGCCGGGCGCATCGAGCGGATTGTCGTCACTATAGAGCCGCACGTTGGTATGCGCCGGCGGGGCCGCAAAGCTGCCCGAATAGCCGCCGCGCACGGCCGCGACCGCGTCGGCGGCGCGAATCAGCGCCGGCAGCGAGACATCGGAGGAATGTGCGTAACCCACCGCGTCGTCCTTGACGGCGCGAAGCCCAAAACCCTGCGAGGTGTCGTAGGTCGCCTGCTTCAGCCGCCCATTGTCGAACATCAGCGCTTCGGTCTGGCTGTATTCCAGGAACAGTTCGCCGTCGTCGGCGCCCGAAAGCCCGCGCGCGACCTCGTGGCGAACCTGGTCGCGATCGAGATTGGCGCGCTCGAGCAGGGAGGTTGTGGCGGGGTTGGTCATGCGTCCGTCCATTATCTGAAGATGTGGGGCAAGATAATGGTTTCGGACTGGTTCCGCGAGGGCGCCAAGCCTCACATTACGGAAACAATAGGATCGCCAATATGAGCCGCCGTTACGGCAGCTTGTCATAGCCCTCGGCGAGCCCGTTCAGGCTGAGCGGGAAGCCGATGCCTTCCTCCGGCGTCTCGAAGATGATGAAGGTCGCGGTCTTGGCGCTGCGGAGCTGCCCCAGCAGCTTGTCTTCGAGGACAACCTCGGCGACGCAGCCGTTGGGCAGGCAGCGGACGAAGCCGGCGCGGCCGACGTCCTGGTTGTCGAGCTTGAGTCCGAGACCGGAGGGCAAGAGGACCCCGAGCGGGGCGACCACGCGCATCAAGCGGCTCTTCTGGTCGGCGGTCTTGAGCACGATCACGGTCAGGCCGGCATTGGAGCGGTCTTCCGCCACGACGCTCTGGATCAGGGCGCATTGCTCGGTCTGGGCGCCGGGCGGGGTGTCGCAGCGGATCTGCCAGTCGCCATGGACGGAGCGGACTGCGCCCTGCGCATGAGCGAGGCCGGGAAGCGCCAGGAGAATGATCGCAGCCAGGAGGGCGGCCAGCGCCGGAAGGCCGTTAGCCGGCTTTGCCATCGATCTCGAAAGCCCCATCGGGTCGGTCCCTCTGCTCGCCTTCTTCGCTTGCACCTGGCGGACTGATACGGGAATGACGGCGCCTTGAAGGCAATTCCAAGCAAATTCCGCGCCGCCTCGTGCCGCCGCCGCCCGCACGAATCAGGCTCCTGCGCGGCCACGCGCCAGTGCCTACCGCGGGCAATTCCGCTGTCAAGCCGCAGCATCCCGGGAAACGGTATTTTTGTCTGATGTTACTGGGAAATATCTTGCCGGTGATGGCTGACAGACGGGGCTCAAGACTGCATTGCGATAGATCAAGAATTATGGTTTGAGAGGCTTGATTTCGCGTTCTAGCGATCTGGCCCCAATTCCTCTTAGAGGTATTCTTGCGTGGCGGTTTGTCGGACTGGCGGGTCGAATAAGCGTTTCCCGGAAACAGGGGAATGCACTTGGGGTGATTTCGTAAGGGGAGCGCGAACGGCATGAGGATGTCGATGGGTCGGGTGGGCCGGCAATTGCTGGGATTGGCCACCATCGCCTTGGTGGCGGCTGGCATCACGCTGGGGACGGGTGGTGCGGCATTCGCCGAGCTCGGGCAGCCGGCGCCGTGGGAGTGGACGCTTCAGCAGTCCGGTTCCCCGGTGATGGACAATATCGTCTGGTTCCACAACTTCCTGTTCGTGCTCATTACCCTGATCACGCTGTTCGTCCTGGCGCTGCTCGTGATCGTGGTCATCAAGTTCAATGCGAGGGCCAATCCGGTGCCGTCGCGGACCACCCACAACACGCTGATCGAGGTCGCCTGGACGCTCGTTCCGGTGCTGATCCTGGTCGGCATCTCGGTGCCGTCGTTCCGGCTTCTGTTCCTGGAGCTCGACGTGCCGAAGGCGGACCTGACCATCAAGGCGACGGGCAAGCAGTGGTATTGGTCCTATGCCTATCCCGACAACGGCAAGTTCGAGTTCGACTCGCTGATGGCGCAGGACAAGCAGCCCCGCCTGCTCGGCGTCGACAACGAGATGGTGGTGCCGGTCAACAAGGTGATTCGCGTCCAGACCACGGGTGCCGACGTCATCCACGCCTTCGCGGTACCGGCTTTCGGCATCAAGATCGACGCCATTCCGGGCCGCCTGAACGAGACCTGGTTCAAGGCCACCAAGACCGGCATGTACTACGGTCAGTGCTCGGAACTGTGCGGCAAGGATCACGCTTTCATGCCGATCGCCGTGCGTGTGGTGAGCGACCAGGAGTTCGCCTCCTGGGTCGAGACGGCGAAGAAGAAATTTGCGAGCGGCGGCACGAGCACCTACGCCTCCGCGGCCGGCCCGACGCAATAGGCGTCGCGTGACGGCTTTCAGGGACTGAAAGCGATAAAAGGGCGGGACCTCCAAAGGTCCGAATGGGACGCAAGGCAGGATTTGAAAATGGCAACGAGCGCAGCGGCACACGGCGATCACGCCCATCATGACGAGCATGCCCATCCGACCGGATGGCGGCGCTACGTCTACTCGACCAATCACAAGGACATCGGCACGATGTACCTGATCTTCGCGGTCATCGCCGGCGTCATCGGCGCCGCGATGTCGATCGCGATCCGTGCCGAGCTGATGTACCCGGGCGTGCAGATCTTCCACGAGACGCACACCTACAACGTGTTCGTGACCTCCCACGGCCTGATCATGATCTTCTTCATGGTCATGCCCGCGATGATCGGCGGCTTCGGCAACTGGTTCGTGCCGCTCATGATCGGTGCGCCCGACATGGCATTCCCGCGCATGAACAACATCTCGTTCTGGCTGCTGCCGGCCTCCTTCGCTCTGCTCCTGATGTCGACCTTCGTCGAGGGTGAGCCCGGCGCCAACGGCGTCGGCGCCGGCTGGACCATGTACGCGCCGCTGTCGAGCTCCGGCCATCCGGGCCCGGCCGTCGACTTCGCGATCCTGTCGCTGCATCTGGCGGGCGCCTCGTCGATTCTCGGCGCCATCAACTTCATCACCACCATCTTCAACATGCGCGCGCCGGGCATGACCCTGCACAAGATGCCGCTGTTCGTGTGGTCGATCCTGGTGACGGTGTTCCTGCTGCTGCTGTCGCTGCCGGTGCTCGCCGGTGCGATCACCATGCTGCTCACCGACCGCAATTTCGGCACGACGTTCTTCGCGGCCGACGGCGGCGGCGACCCCGTGCTGTTCCAGCATCTGTTCTGGTTCTTCGGCCACCCCGAGGTGTACATCCTGATCCTGCCCGGCTTCGGCATGATCAGCCAGATCGTCTCGACCTTCTCGCGCAAGCCCGTGTTCGGCTATCTCGGCATGGCCTACGCCATGGTCGCGATCGGCGGCATCGGCTTCGTGGTGTGGGCGCACCACATGTACACGGTCGGCATGTCCTCGGCGACGCAGGCCTATTTCGTCGCGGCTACGATGGTCATCGCGGTTCCGACCGGCGTGAAGATCTTCTCCTGGATCGCCACCATGTGGGGCGGCTCGATCGAATTCCGCGCCCCGATGATCTGGGCGGTGGGCTTCATCTTCCTGTTCACGGTCGGTGGCGTCACCGGTGTCGTGCTGGCGAACGCGGGCGTCGATCGCGTGCTGCAGGACACCTACTACGTCGTCGCGCACTTCCACTACGTGCTGTCGCTCGGTGCGGTGTTCGCGATCTTCGCCGGCTGGTACTACTGGTTCCCGAAGATGTCGGGCTACATGTACAACGAGACCTTGGCCAAGGCGCACTTCTGGGTCACCTTCGTCGGCGTCAACATGGTGTTCTTCCCGCAGCACTTCCTCGGGCTGTCGGGCATGCCGCGCCGCTACGTCGATTATCCCGATGCCTTCGCCGGATGGAACCTGGTCTCGTCGATCGGCTCCTACATCTCCGGCTTCGGCGTCCTGATCTTCCTCTACTGCGTGATCGACGCCTTCGCCCGCAAGGTGCCGGCCGGCAACAATCCCTGGGGTGCCGGCGCGACCACGCTGGAGTGGACGCTGTCCTCGCCGCCGCCCTTCCACCAGTTCGAAGTGCTGCCCCGCGTGCAGTAAGCAATCTTCCGCGGCGCCCGTGACGGGCGCCGCGGCGCTATAACGAAGCGAGTAAACTTAAGTGTCCGTCCTCGACCAGAACGCCATCGACATCAATCCCCGCATCTCCGAAGCGGAGGTCGGCGATTACATCGCGCTGCTCAAGCCGCGCGTGATGTCGCTGGTGATCTTCACCGCGCTGGTCGGAATGGCGATGGCGCCGGGGCATTTCCACCCGGTGCTCGCGTTCACCTCGCTGCTCTGCATCGCCGTCGGTGCCGGCGCCTCAGGCGCGCTCAACATGGCGCTCGAAGGCGACATCGACTCCAAGATGTCGCGCACCGCGAACCGGCCGATCCCGCGCGGCCGCATCACCAAGCCCGAGGCGATGGCGTTCGGCATGACGCTCGCGTTCTTCTCGGTGATGACGCTCGGCATCCTCGTCAACTGGATCGCCGGCGCGCTGCTCGCCTTCACCATCTTCTTCTACGTCGTGATCTATACGATGGGCCTGAAGCGCTGGACCACGCAGAACATCGTGATCGGCGGCGCCGCCGGCGCGCTGCCGCCGGTGGTGGCCTGGGCCTCGGTGACGGGTACGGTCGACGTCGAGCCGCTGCTGCTGTTCGCCATCATCTTTTTCTGGACCCCGCCGCATTTCTGGGCGCTGGCGCTGTTCCGCTCCGACGACTACGCGCGCGCCGGCATTCCGATGCTGCCCAACGTCGCCGGTCCCGACGCGACCCGGCTCCAGATCCTGCTCTACACCATCGTGCTGATCGCGGTCGCCGCCGCGCCCTGGGCGCTCGGCTATTTCGATGCGGTCTACGGTATCATCTCGCTGATCCTGGGGGCCGGCATGCTGGTGCTCGCGATCAACGTCTATCTGCGCCGCGAGCGCAGCCAGTCGCTGCGCGCGACCCGCAAGCTGTTTGCCTTCTCGATCCTGTATCTGTTCGCTTTGTTCGCAACCCTGCTGGCCGAGGTCGTGTTCCGGGCGCTGGCTCCGATAGTTGGGGGCGCATGATCACAGCGATGGCCGACAAACCCGAGCCAGATGGAATCGTCCTCACCGAGGCGCAGAAGAAGAGCCGTCGCCAGCGCTCTATCGCCATTGCTTTGGCGCTCGGTGTCCTCGTGGTGCTGTTCTTCGCCGTGACCATGGTCAAGGGGCCGGCAGTCCTCGTGCGGCCGATGTAGGAAACATGGATCACGAGCCGACCATATCGCAGGATATCAGCGCGAAGCCGGCCAATCTCAAGCCGGCCAAGCGCCGCGGGCTGGGTCGCGATGTCGTGGTCGCCTCGATCTGCGGCGGCGTGGTCGCGCTGATGGTCGGTGCGTCCTACGCGGCGGTGCCGTTCTACAACTGGTTCTGCCGCGCCACTGGTTTCAACGGCACGACGCAAGTGGCGACCTCCGCGCCGGCCACCGGGCCGATCGCACGAAAAATCTCGGTCCGCTTCGATTCCAACGTCGCGCCTGGCCTGCCCTGGAAATTCGAGCCGGAGCAGAACGAGATCGAGGTCAATATCGGAGAGGTCGTGACGGTCTTCTATACCGTGACCAACCAGGCCGCGCGCACCACGTCGGCCCAGGCCGCCTACAATGTCGCGCCGCTGACGGTCGGCTCCTACTTCCAGAAGATCAACTGCTTCTGCTTCACGGAGCAGACCATGGCGCCTGGCGAGAAGCGCGAGATGCCGGTCGTGTTCTACGTCGATCCGTCGATCGCCGACGATCACGAGAACGACGGGCTCAACACGATCACGCTGTCCTACACCTTCTATCCGGTGAAGGAGCCCATGGTGAAGCCGCTGGCATCGGGCGAAGGCGACAAGCGCAAGGGAAATCTCTGACCGCCGGGCTCGCGCTCGAAGGGTCGGAAACAAGGGGATAAGTGCCTGACAGGCACGGGATTGAGGAGAGAGACGGAAATGGCCACGGCGCACACCAAGCATCACGACTATCACCTGGTCGATCCCTCTCCGTGGCCGGCCGTCGGCTCGCTCTCGGCCTTCATCATGGCGGTCGGCGCGATCGCCTGGATGCACCACATGTTCTCCGCCGCGCCGATCGTGTTCGGCGTCGGCGCCGTGGGCGTGCTCTACACCATGGCGAGCTGGTGGGGCGACGTGATCAAGGAAGCCCAGTACAAGGGCGACCACACCCGCGTCGTGCAGCTGCATCACCGCTACGGCATGATCCTGTTCATCGCCTCCGAGGTGATGTTCTTCGTCGCCTGGTTCTGGGCTTATTTCAACGCGGCGCTGTTTCCGGCCGACGCCGTCCACGCCACCCGCGACGCGGTATTCGGCTGCGGCCTCGGCACCCAGCCCGGTGCCTGCGCGGTCCCCGGCACCTGGCCGCCGAAGGGCATCGAGACTTTCGATCCCTGGCATCTGCCGCTCCTGAACACGCTGATCCTGCTCACCTCAGGCACCACCGTGACCTGGGCGCACCATGCGCTGCTCGAGAACGACCGCCAGGGCCTGAAATACGGCCTGATCCTCACCGTCCTGCTCGGTGCGGCGTTCACCTGCGTGCAGGCCTATGAGTACAGCCACGCAGCGTTCTCCTTTGCCGGCAACGTCTACGGCGCGACGTTCTTCATGGCGACCGGCTTCCACGGCTTCCACGTGCTGGTCGGCACCATCTTCCTGCTGGTCTGCCTGTTCCGTGCCTATGCCGGCCATTTCACGCCGAAGCAGCATCTCGGTTTCGAGTTCGCCGCCTGGTACTGGCACTTCGTCGACGTGGTCTGGCTGTTCCTGTTCCTCTGCATCTACGTCTGGGGACGCGGCGCCGAGGCCATGGCCCACGCCGCGCACTGAGCCGAACCGAACCGATCAGAAAGGGCGGCCCCAGGGCCGCCCTTTCGCTTTCCGGCCGGAAGTTCCGGCGGAAACTGTGATAGGGTCCGCCATCATGAACGACACCGCCAGCGATCCCCCGTCCCAAACCACAGTCCTGCAAAGCGCGATGCGCGGGCTTGCCTGCAAATGCCCGCGCTGCGGCCAGGGCAAGCTTTATGCGGGCTTTCTGACGCTCGCGCCCGCCTGCGACCGTTGCGGCCTCGACTACGCCTTCATCGATACCGGCGATGGTCCGGCGATCTTCATCATCATGCTCGCCGGCGCCATCGTCGTCGGCTGCGCGCTCGTCGTCGAGGTCAAGTACCAGCCGCCGTTCTGGCTGCACGCGGCGCTCTGGCTGCCGCTGATCCTCGCCACCACGCTGTTGCCGCTGCGTGCGATGAAATCGCTGCTGATCGCGCTGCAATTCCACCACAAGGCTGCGCCGGGCCGGTTGGTCGATCGCGCGAAATGAACGAGCCTGCGCGCAAGGCCCGCGTGGGCGGCTTCGCGCTGTTCACGCTGTTCCTGACGGCTGTGTTCGTCGCACTCGGTGTCTGGCAGTTGCAGCGCCGGACCGCGAAGCACGAGCTGATTGCGGCACTCACCGAGCGGCTTGCCGCGGCGCCCGTGGCACTGCCGCCGCCGGCGCTATGGGCTGGCCTCAATCCCGCGCGCGACGAATTCCGCCGCGTCAGCTTCACCGCAACCTACGCAGCCCAGCCCGATGCGATGGTCTATTCCTCCGGCTCGGCGGTACGCAAGGACGCCTCCGGGCCCGGCACCTGGGCGTTCCTGCCGGCGCGACTTCCCGGCGGCGGGACGGTCGTGATCGATGCGGGCTTCGTCGAAAACACGATGCAGGATCGCGGTGTCGAGGATCGCGCGGTGAAGAAGCTCGTCACGGGCGAGCCGGTGGCGCTCACCGGCTATCTGCGCTTTCCCGAGGCGCCAGGCTGGCTGACGCCGGCGGAGAACCGCGACAAGCGGCTCTGGTTCGTGCGCGATCATCCGGGTATCGCAAGCGCGCTTGGCTGGGGCGCGGTTGCGCCGTTCTATGTCGACCTCGAGCATCCCGCGCCCGCGAATGGCATTCCGCGCCCGGGCCCGCTCGAGGTGAATCTGAAGGACGACCACCTGCAATATGCTGTTACATGGTTCACGCTTGCAGGTGCCGTGCTGATCGCCTTCGCCGTGTGGGCAAGAGGCCGGCGGCGGAGCTGAGCTCGGCCGGAGATGCGTCGAGCAGGCCCGGTATCGTCCGGGGTTTATTGTTCAGCGCATATTCACGAGTGTGGTCCTAAGCGGCAGGTATTTTCCGCGGCAGACAGGATGCGGCGTGAGCGATTTCGACCAGATGGGAATTATCGTCGATTGGGTGGACGCCTGCCGGGAGGGAGACCTCGCGGCGCTGCTCGATCTCTATGCCGACGACGCCAGGCTCGAATGCACGTGCAACGGCACGCAGCGATATCACGGCCGCAGCGAGCTCGAGGCCTATTGGCGGCCGCGGCTCAGCGCCTTCGCCTCGGCAGGTTTCGGGCTGGAGGAAATCCATCCGGCGCCCCACGGCGTCGATCTCGAATATTCCGTCGCGGGCGCGCTGCGCATTCAGGCCTCGTTCTGCTTCAGCCCGGAAGGCAAGATCCGCAGCACGCGGTGCGAGCCGGCGCGACAGAACGCGCATGATGGCTGCGTATGCTAGCCTGATGACGGCGCGTCCCGCGTCGTCTCGACGGGAAGACGGCAGCGCACGTAAGTTCGCTCATCGACGCGCAACAGGGACAGCGATCCGCTGAGCGCGCGCACGCGCTCATGCATGCCGGTCAAGCCCCGGCCGAAGACGTTGTCCGCGGGAAAACCGCCGCCGTCGTCGGAAATCTCGATGACGAGCATCTCGCTGGCGACGGTCGCCCTTACATGGGCGTTGCCGGCGTTGGCATGGCGTCGCACGTTGGTCAGTGCCTCCTGGATCACCCGATACACGGTTTGGGCCAACGGCCCGTCGATCACGTTCAGATCGGCATCGATCGTGTCCGTCAGGATGATATGCGGCGCCTGCCTGCGAAAATTCCGGAGCAGCGTCTGCACGCTGGTCGAAAGGCCCAGCTCCTCGATATAGAGCGGCCGCAGCCGGTCGAGGATACGACGGTTGGTCTGCTGGAGCGCCTCGACCGATTGCAGAAGGTCCTGTCCCGAATTGCCGAAATGTCCTGCCGGCGGTGCGGCCTCGACCAGCGCGATCGTGCCGGCGCGGATGCTGAACAGCAGCGGTCCGAGCTCGTCGTGCAATTCGCGGGCGAGATCGCGCCGCTCGTCGTCCTGGAGCGACACCAGGCGGTGCATCAGACGGCGATTGTCCTGGCTCAATTGCGCCAGCGTTGCGGCCAGCGCATTCGCCTCTTCGCAGCCTTGCCGGATTTCCGGCGGGCCTCCGACCGGGATCGGCCTGGTGTAATCACCCTGTCGTATTCGCGTGAGACCTCGGCTGAGATCTTGCAGAGGCCGCAGGATAGATCCCGCCAAGACATAGGCGATCGCGCCGGTAAGAACCATCAGCGCGGCGACCAGGCTGGTGAGCGCAACAAAGCCGATCCATTTCTCGAACAGATCGGCCGACATGTCCTGCAGGAGCACGATATCGCCGACGCGTCTGTCGTCGATCATCACCGGGGATGCCGCGTCCATGTCGGGGACGGCGAGATGGTCGATGAACCATTGCGGCACGCCATGCGGCTTGCGCAGGCCGCCCTTCGGTGAAGGCGCGGGACCTGCGTCCACGGCGCGGAATTGGATATCTGAGGAGGTGTCCAGGGAATGGACAAAGGCGTCGAGCGTCTGCCGTGGATCGTCCGATGCGCGCAGGGTGTTGTTGAGCGCGGCGGCGATGGCCGCTGTCGAACGCCGCCTAGGCTCGCTCTCCTCCGCCAATTGGCCCGTTGCGAATATCTGGAGCAGCACGCCAGCCAGGATCGACGCCGCGAGAAAGCTGGCGCCGAGCGGAAGAAACAGTTGCGTCCTGAACGAAAGTCGTTGCCACATTAGGCCAATTCTAACGCGCATCGGCGGGATTTGCCCTTTCCATTTATTCCCGTCGGTCTATGAGTCGAAAAACAAGAGAGTGCGCGATGCAAGATACCGCCAAGCTGGCGACCAGGGTCCTGATCGTCGACGACCATCCCGTGGTGCTGTCCGGTTGCCGCACCCTGTTCGCATCCGACCATTCAATTCGCATTGACGAGGCGAGCGACGCCAAATCCGGTCATCGCGCCTATGTCAGCAAGCGGCCCGACGTCACCGTGATCGACATCGGCCTGCCCGATGTCTCCGGCTTCGAACTGATGCGGCGCATCCGCAAGGATGATCCCGACGCCAAGATCATCATGTTCAGCATGAACGACGATCCGGCCTTCGTGGTGCGGGCAGTCGAGCTTGGGGCGCAGGGCTATGTCTCCAAGGGCGACGATCCCCGGATCCTGCTGAAAGCGGTGCGCAAGGTGGTCGCGGGCGACAATTTCATCTCGCCGCAGCTTGCGGAGGCCGTGACGTTTTCCGGCGCGGCGATCAAGGCCAATCCTGCCTCGCAGATGACACCGCGGGAGCTGGAGATTCTCCGCCTGCTTGGACGCGGCGACAAGATCGTCGAGGTCGCCGAGGCGCTCGGCATCTCCTACAAGACGGTCGCCAACACCACGTCTCTGCTCAAGCAGAAGCTGGGCGCCAAGAATCACTCCGACCTGATCCGGATCGCCGTGGAAATCGGGATGAACTGAGCTTCCGAAGCGACCGAACCGGCTGCATCCAGGATGCAGCGGCTCGGTCGACGGATCGACGCCGCCGTTGGCCGGGCAATGCATGGGCAACGCGCTGACACCATCCATGGGCACAATGGACCGAGGCTGCATTCGTTCCTGCAACGGGGCAATGGATCGGGAAAAAGCGGCATCTGGAAATCAAGGCTCGGCTCTATCGCACGGGCGAACGCTCGCAGCCGGTCGGGAAGAATAGGAACATTTTTCGGCTGGCGCAGTTTTGGCTCTTGACGATTTCGTGACGGGCGACGAAAGCTTGCCGGAACAGTTTTGACGGCTCGGCGACCCCGACGAAGCAAACCGGTCTGCACACAACGACAGACCTTCCAAGAGAAGGGCTGCGGCAAAGCCGCAGCCCTTTTTCATGGGATAAGGGGCGGGCGGAAGCGGTTTCCTGATGCCGCAAAACACTTTATGGTGGCCCAAAGCCTCTGGCTGTTGACAAGTAATCTTGTAAAATCAAAGGCTTAGATCGAGCTCCGACTCGGCCGGCCTTTGGAGGGCAGTTTGACTCGTTATATCTCGACCAGGGGCGAGGCCCCCGAACTCGGCTTCTGCGACGTGATGCTCACCGGGCTCGCCCGTGACGGTGGCCTGTATGTGCCGGCGACCTGGCCCCAGCTCCCGACCGAGACGATCGCCGGTTTCTTCGGTCGCCCCTATTGGGAGGTCGCGGTCGACGTGATCCGGCCCTTTGCCGGCGGCGAGATCACGGACACCGAGCTTGGTCGTATGGCGAACGAGGCCTATGCCACCTTCCGCCACCCCGCGGTGGTCCCGCTACGCCAGATGTCGCCGCACCAGTTCGTGCTGGAGTTGTTCCACGGTCCGACGCTCGCCTTCAAGGACGTGGCGATGCAGCTGATCTCGCGGCTGATGGACCATGTGCTCGCCAAGCGCGGCCAGCGCACCACGATCGTGGTCGCCACCTCCGGCGATACCGGCGGCGCCGCGGTCGAAGCCTTTGCGGGGCTCGAGAATGTGGACCTCATCGTGCTGTTTCCGCACGGCCGCATCTCCGAGGTGCAGCGGCGGATGATGACTTCGACCGGCGCGGCAAACGTCCATGCGCTCGCCATCGAGGGCACCTTCGACGATTGCCAGGCGCTCGTGAAGGGGATGTTCAACAACCACCGCTTCCGCGATGCGACCTCGCTGTCCGGCGTCAATTCCATCAACTGGGCGCGCATCGTCGCCCAGGTGGTCTACTATTTCACCTCCGCCGTTGCCGTCGGTGCGCCGGCGCGTGCGGTCGATTTCGTCGTGCCGACCGGCAATTTCGGCGACATCTTTGCCGGCTATGCCGCCAAGCGCATGGGGCTGCCGGTGCGCACCCTGCGCATCGCCGCCAACGTCAACGACATCCTGGCGCGCACGCTGAAGACCGGAATTTACGAAGTGCGCGAGGTGCACGCGACGGCGTCGCCGTCGATGGATATCCAGATATCATCGAACTTCGAGCGGCTGCTGTTCGAAGCCAGCC
>NZ_AJQE01000040.1 GCF_000261685.1 Bradyrhizobium genomosp. I (2014)
GTGCGCCGTCTGATGGAGTCGCTGAAGCAGTCCGGACGCTTCGTGCTGCCCGATGCGGCGCTCGCCGCGATCCGCGAGGAGTTCGATGCCGGGCGCGCCGACGAGACCGAGACTGCGGCCGCGATCCGCGCCGCCTGGCGCGAAGCGGGCGAACTGGTCGATCCCCATACGGCGGTGGCGCTCGCTGTCGCGGACCGCGACACCACCGACACGAGGGTGCCGAGCATCGTGCTTTCCACGGCCCATCCGGCCAAATTCCCCGACGCTGTGGAGGCGGCCTGCGGCCAGCGGCC
>NZ_AJQE01000041.1 GCF_000261685.1 Bradyrhizobium genomosp. I (2014)
GACGGCTTGATGACCAAATCCGAACACATGAGGGTGATGAAGAACGATCAGGCCGAGGTCGAGCGGTTCGTGCTGTCGGTCAGCCGCGCCGCAAAGCAGGGAGTTGCCGGATGAGCGTCGAGATGACCAAACTTGCCTCCGGCCTGACCGTCGTCACCGACGAGATGCCCCATCTCGAAACCGCGGCGCTCGGCGTCTGGGCCGGCGTCGGCGGGCGCGACGAGAAGCCGAACGAGCACGGCATCTCGCACCTGCTCGAACACATGGCGTTCAAGGGCACGACCACGCGCTCCTCGCGCGAGATCGTCGAGGAGATCGAGGCGGTCGGCGGCGACCTCAATGCCGGCACCTCGACCGAGACCACGTCTTATTACGCGCGCGTGCTGAAGGCCGACGTCCCGCTCGCACTCGACGTGCTCGCCGACATCCTCGCCAATCCCGCCTTCGAGCCCGACGAGCTGGAGCGCGAGAAGAACGTCATCGTGCAGGAGATCGGTGCCGCGCAGGATACACCCGACGACGTCGTGTTCGAGCATCTGAACGAGCTCTGCTATCCCGATCAGCCGATGGGCCGTTCGCTGCTCGGCACGGCCAAGACGCTGCGCGCCTTCAACCGCGACATGCTGCGCGGCTACCTCTCGACGCATTATCGCGGACCCGACATGGTGGTGGCGGCGGCCGGCGCGGTCAACCACAAGCAGGTCGTCGCAGAGGTCGAGAGACGCTTTGCCAGTTTCGAGGGGACGCCGGGTCCGAATCCGCAAACCGCTCAGTTCGGCAAGGGCGGCACCAAGGTGGTGCATCGTGAGCTCGAGCAGGCCCATTTGACGCTGGCGCTGGAAGGCGTGCCGCAGAGCGACCCGTCGCTGTTCTCGCTCCAGGTCTTCACCAACATCCTCGGCGGCGGAATGTCATCGCGCCTGTTCCAGGAGGTGCGCGAGAAGCGCGGTCTCTGCTACTCCATCTATTCGTTCCACGCGCCCTATACGGACACCGGCTTCTTCGGCCTCTACACCGGCACCGATCCGGCTGATGCGCCGGAGATGATGGAGGTCGTGGTCGACATCATGAATGATTCGGTGGAGACGCTGACCGAGGCCGAGATCGCCCGGGCCAAGGCGCAGATGAAGGCGGGTCTGCTGATGGCGCTGGAGAGCTGCTCCTCCCGTGCCGAGCAGCTTGCCCGGCATGTGCTCGCCTATGGGCGGCCGCAGACGGTGCAGGAATTGGTAGCCCGGATCGAAGCCGTCAGCATCGAATCGACCAGGGACGCGGCGCGTGCGCTGCTGTCGCGGAGCCGGCCTGCCGTTGTCGCACTGGGCAGTGGCAGGGGTCTGGACACGGCAGTATCTTTTGCGGAAGGATTGACCCGGGCGCGCGCCAGGGCGCGGCTGCATTAGGAGCTGTGCCAGGGGCCCCGCCCCGGAAAGCATCACCATGGCCCTCTTTCGCCTGCCATCCAGTGGACCCGCCGCCCTCGCGCCGCGCGGCAACGGGCTGTTGCTGCGCGCGCCGCAAATGTCGGACTTCCTGCAATGGGCTCATTTGCGCGAGACCAGCCGCGACTATCTCACGCCTTGGGAGCCGATCTGGCCGTCGGACGATCTCATCCGGTCCGGCTTCCGCCGCCGCCTGCGCCGCTATTCCGAGGACATTGCCGCGGACCGCTCCTATCCCTTTCTGATCTTCCGTGAGCTCGACGGC
This sequence comes from Bradyrhizobium genomosp. I (2014), assembly GCF_000261685.1. Lineage (GTDB taxonomy): Bacteria > Pseudomonadota > Alphaproteobacteria > Rhizobiales > Xanthobacteraceae > Bradyrhizobium. Next base: position 1,705 of record NZ_AJQE01000041.1, read on the forward strand.
GCCCTGCTCGGCGGGATCACGCTGGCCAATGTCCGGCGCGGCATCGTGCAGGCCGGCACCATCGGCTATTGGGTCGGCCAGCCCCATGCCCATCGCGGCTACATGACGGCCGCGCTGCGGGTGCTGCTGCCGACGCTGTTCGGCGAGCTCAATCTGCACCGGGTCGAGGCCGCCTGCATCCCCACCAATGCGCCGTCGATCCGCGTGCTGGAGAAGTGTGGCTTCTCACGCGAGGGCCTGGCGCGCCGCTATCTCTGCATCAACGGGGTCTGGCAGGATCACCTGCTGTTCGGTCTGCTTCACGAGGATTTCCGCGGCTGAGTCGCCTGATTCGCGCCGCCAAAGTCCCCCTTTTTGCTGCCTTGGGTTCGCCGATTTTGGCGATATAACGCGCTGGGGCCGGCCGATCGGCCGGACATTCTCATGGAGTATGGGCGTCGATGGTGAAGGAGCTTCGGACATCGCGGAATGCGTTGCGGCGGGGGACAGCGGTCGCGTTGATGTTGTCGGTTGCGCTCGCGTCCGTCTCGCCGGTAGCGGCCCAGTCCCTGACCGACCGCTTCAAGAGCCTGTTCGGCGGCAAGTCGGACGAGCCGGCCGAGCCCAAGCCGGCGCCCGCGCCCGCGCCCGGCCAGCCCGCCGATGACGACGTCGATTGCCCGCAGGTCACCGTGCGCTCCGGCGCCTCCACCTATGCGGTCGGCGCTGCCGGCAAGCCGGCCGTCGGGAACGACATCCGCTTCCAGGCCACGATCTCCAAAATGGCGCGCGAATGCGTCCGGAACGGCGGCGACATCACCGCCCGGATCGGAATCCAGGGCCGCGTCATCGCCGGCCCGGCCGGTGCGCCTGCTACGGTCGACGTCCCGTTACGCGTCGCGGTGGTACAGGGTGGCGTCGGCGAGAAAGTGATTGCCTCGAAGGCCTACCGGACCACTGTCGAGATGTCGGAGAGTGGCAGCGTGCCCTTCACCTTCGTCGCCGAGGATCTGTCCTACCCGGTGCCCTCGGCCGCGACCGCCGATTCCTACATCTTCTATGTCGGCTTCGACCCGCAGGCGCTCTCGCCCGAGCCAAAGGCACGGGGGAGGAGGAAGTAGCTGGCTACGATTTCAGCCACGACGATGAGGAAGCATCTCGCAGAAACAAAAAAGCCGGCGCTCGTCGCGCCGGCTTTTTTTATTTGGTGAAGGCGACGCCCTCAGTTCAGCTTCTGCCTGACTTCGTTGATGCCCTTGGCGAGCAGGTCGTCGGCGACTGGGCCCTTGACCGACTGCGACAGGATCGTGGAAGCGGCCTGGACGGCGGCTTCCGCGGCTGCGGCGCGGACATCGGCCAGCGCCTGGGCCTCGGCGAGCGCGATCTTGCTCTCCGCGGTCTTGGTTCTGCGGGCGACGAAGTCTTCCATCTTCGCCTTGGCCTCGGTCGCGATGCGCTCGGCTTCGGCCCTGGCGTTGGCGATGATGTCGGCAGCCTCGCGCTCGGCCGTGGCGCTGCGGGCCTTGTAGTCGGCGAGCACCTTGGCCGCTTCCTGCTTGAGGCGCGCGGCGTCGTCGAGCTCGGCCTTGATGCGGGCGGCGCGATGATCGAGCGCGGTCATCGCCGTCTTGAAGATCCCGAGATAGCCGAACACGACCATCAGGATCACGAAAGCGACGGCGACCCAAAATTCAGGTTCGAAGAACATCTCGACTAACCCTTCAAGGACACATCGACCGCGGCATTGACCGACGCGGCATCCGGAACGACGCCGGTGAGCTGCTGCACGATCTGGCCTGCCGCATCGGCCGCGATGCCGCGGACGTTGCTCATGGCGGCTGCGCGGGTCGAGGCGATGGTCTTCTCCGCCCCGGCGAGCTTGGCCGCCAACTGCTCTTCCAGCGCCTTGCGCTCGGCATCCGCCTGCGCATTCGCCTTGTCGCGGGATTCGTTGCCGATCGCCTGCGCCCGCGTGCGCGCCGCAGCGAGCTCGCTTTCATAGGCCTTCAGCGCCGCGTCGGACTGGTCCTTCAGCTTCTGCGCCTCGGCGAGGTCGCCCTCGATCTTGTTCTGACGCGCCTCGATCGCACCGCCGATGCGCGGCAAAGCGAGCTTGGACACGATCACGTAAAGCAGGACGAAGAAGATCGCGAGCGACACCAGCTGTGAAGCAAAGCTGCTGCTCTCGAACGGCGGAAAACCGCCACCGTGGTGACCACCGTCAGCCTCGGTGTGAGCGCCCGCCGCCGGACCTTTCGCGCCGCCATGACTCTCAGCCATGGAGTTCTCCTGTTGCTGTCACGCGCGCCGTCCCAAGGATTGGAACGGCGCGAAAAACGTCGTCCTCAGAGCGGAACGAACAGCAGCAGCAGCGCGATCAGCAGCGAGAAGATGCCGAGCGCTTCGGTCACGGCGAAGCCGAAGATCAGGTTGCCGAACTGGCCCTGAGCGGCCGAAGGGTTACGCACGGCTGCGGCGAGGTAGTTGCCGAAGATCACGCCCACGCCGACGCCCGCACCGCCCATGCCGATGCACGCGATGCCCGCGCCGATAAGTTTTGCTGCTGCCGGATCCATTTTAGACTCCTTGGAAGAAAGATGGGGTTGTGGGTGGAAATTCCCCGGACCGCTCAGTGTCCCGGATGAATGGCGTCGTTGAGGTAGATGCAGGTCAGGATCGCGAACACATAGGCCTGGAGGAACGCGACCAGGATCTCGAGCGAGGTCAGCGCGACCGTGAGCGCCAGCGGCAGGACGC